>CAZFYV010000072.1:4429-13752 GCA_964523195.1 uncultured Pseudobdellovibrionaceae bacterium | reverse complement strand
GGTTAACTGCTTCAATCCTGATTTTCTTTCTGCGATTCCTAAGGGGGATTGAATTCGAGAAAGTTCATCATCCCCAACTAGAATTGGTGGCCAAACTTCTGCACATCGATCATTACAAGATGGCCCTGCCACCATATCTGGATCGAAAACATATACAGAAAGTCCGCCTAAAGCCGTCAAAACCACCTGACCTCGAACGACACTTGTTTTAAGTGGATAGATAGGGTTTTCCAGGCTTTCCAAGCTGGCCTGCGCATTAAAACCCATAAGAATTGAAAATATAAGTATAGTAAACTTCATAAATTACCTCCCAAGGCTGTTCTAAGGAATTCTCCATTCCTTGCATAGTTTTTTATTTGACAACACCTGTTTCTTAGTAAATAACACCCTTGAAGAAGGGGGATTTTTGACAGATTCAGACCAAAACTTGGGTGTAGACAAGCTTTCCGCAAGCGATCTCGGCTTAGTTTTTGAACTCTCCAAAACCAATAATTTACGAGAAACTGCGAGACGACTTGGCTCTCAGCCAGGAGCCGTTAGTAAACGTCTTCAAAATATTGAGCGACGATTTGGTTTTAAGGTTTTTGAGAGAAGCCCTCGTGGTTTACTTCTCACAACAAAAGGGGCAGAAGGACTCAAAAGCATTCAAAAGATTCTTAAAAGTTACGAAGACTTGGAGGGATTAATTCACAAAGATATCACCCAGGAAAAAAAACACTTTGGAATCTGTTCTACTTCTTTTCTTGTCACGCATCTCGTGACAAAGGCCTTACTTGGAATTAGCACCAATAAGTACAAGATGACCTTTATCAACCTATCTCCTGAGCAAATGATTAATAGTGGACTTCGAGGAGCCTTTGAAATTTGTATTCACGGAGGAAAGTTAGATTGGCCAAACACTTGGCATAGTGAAAAAGTTGGAGAAATGTCCTGGTCTCTTTATGCCGCTAAGAATTCCCGCTTGCGCAAGAAAGAAGATGAAGTTGTCGTTAAAAACTACGAATTTGTAACTCCCACCTATTGGAGTTTAAGCGAAGGCTTTCGAACTGGTGATGACCTTTGCCCTCTATCAAAAAAGCAACGAGTAATCGGTGCCGAGACGACAACAGCAGATGCTGCCCTTCAGATTGTAGAAATCAGTGATATGGTTGCATTTTTGCCTGACCTCTTATGCCAAGAAAAAATAAGCACTGGAAAAGTCAAAAAGGTGTCAGTATCTCAATGGAAAGAGATCAAAAGACCCCTCTACCTCAGCGTGCGATCTGATTACATTAGTCAGAGTCTTTACGAAAAAGTTAAGCAAGAATTGCAAGCGCTTCTATAGTTTAAAACTAAAGCTCACCATCAAGCCAATTGCGAGTTTTGGAATCCATACTATTAGTCTCTATTCCGTATGAGATCCAAAGATTATCTCCATCGATTCTAAATTTAGCTTCTTTAGGCTCTTTGTTATAGGCACAGGTTATTGTTTTGATTCTGCCTGTAAAGCTATCCTTTAGCTCGTTGGCCTTACAAAGATTTTGCACCCCTCTCAAAGCTTCAAAACACGGATTATAGGCATTTCTGTTGGCCGCCACAAAAGGCTCAGCAACATTCTTATCGAGAACTAATTTCAGGTCAGCCCCGCAATCTTTTTTAAGGTATTGACCCCGACTGGACATTGATTTTTGCCACTTGGTCCACTCGTTATTTTGTTCTACAGTTAACCCGCCAGTTATCTTCAATTTTTTCTGAAGCCATGTTCTCGTTTTAGTCTGGATGTCAGTCGTTTCAGTTGTGAATGCTGCAAACAAGGTCTCTTTTTTTATTCTCAAGCCTAGCTTTCCAGCGCGCTTTCCCTTCATACACCTGATCTTTTTTACTTTTTCTAATATTACAGTTTTGGAGTCTGGGTTCTTACACAAATCCCTAACTGCTCCTAGCACCTCTTCACAAAAAAAGTTCGTAGCATTTCGCTTTTTTGGGACAAAGTCTTTAACAATTGATTGAGAAATAGAAGTTGGAATTTCAATCCCACAATCTTTGGCCACATTTTTATTTCGTTTGGCTAACTCTTCTTGCCATTTTTTTGCTTCAGTCTTTTCTTCATCAGACAAAGAGTAAGCACTAAAGCTTACCAACAACAAAGATAGTCCAAATAGACTTCCCAGCACTCGAATTGCCACTTTTTTCATCAATGCCCTCCGGTTCTAGTTTCAAGCCTATTCTAAAAACCACTGAGAAAACAAGGGTTTGTTGCTGATTACAGGACCCCTCCAAAGCTATCACACTGCGCATTGAATTCTCGGAGCCCAAACAATTTAATAAATATCCTAATCGCCCATGGGAACAACTATGAACTTAAATACACTCGAAGGTCACTCGCTAAATAAATCAAACGAGCTTCCTAAAACTAAGGGCAATGCCCGTAAGGATTTGATTCAAAAATTTTTGAAATGCCGTGCGTACACAGAGCAAATTTGCGCTCCATTGGCAACCGAAGACTATGTCGTGCAACCCATTCCTGAAGTAAGTCCACCCAAATGGCATCTTGCCCATACCACTTGGTTTTTTGAAGAACTCATCTTGCGCAAAAACCTTAACGACTACAAACGATTTCACGAAGTTTACCCTCTATTGTTTAACTCTTACTATAAAGCCGCTGGAGAGCATTGGATTCAAAGCAAAAGAGGAATGCTCTCAAGACCTCGCGTTAGTGAGATAAAAGATTACCGAAAATATGTCACTGAATCTGTAGCAGAGTATCTTGAAAAATCTCCCGAGGATCCCGACGTTGATTTTTTAGTCGATGTGGGAATTCATCACGAACAACAGCATCAAGAACTTTTACTAATGGATATCAAATACATTCTTGGAGTTATACCATTTGCAACATCCTATTCAATTGAGAAAAATCCACGTGCTGATTCACTAGAAATTGAGTGGAAAAAAATTGATTCTGGGCTCTACGATATTGGACATAATGGTTCAGGATTCTCTTATGATAACGAGGGCCCCTTTCATCAGGCCTTCTTACATTCAACAGGCGTAAGAAATACTTCCGTAACAAATGGCGAATATTTGGAGTTTATTAAAGATGGGGGTTACAAGAAACCAAAACTATGGTTAAGCCAAGGTTGGGATTGGGTTCAAAAAAATAATATACAAACTCCCCTATACTGGAATTTAAAGCCTGAACTCAGCGAATACACCCTCAATGGACTTGAAGAGTTAGACCTTAACAAACCAGTTAGTCATATAAGTTATTTTGAAGCTGATGCCTTCGCTAATTGGACTGGCTATAGATTGCCAACTGAGTTTGAAATGGAGGTCTACCTTAATCAAACTTCGACACCAACATCAGAAAAAGATAATTTACACCCAATCAACAGCGATAAATCAAGCCTAAGTCTTTGGTGGTGGACCAGAAGCCACTACTCCCCTTACCCAGGGTACCGAAGTTTTGAGGGAATGATTGAAGAGTATAACGGTAAATTTATGTGTAATCAGTTTGTACTTAAAGGCGGAGCCTGTATTACTCCTAAAGATCACTATCGCCATAGCTATAGAAATTTCTATCTCCCTGAGCAGAGATGGATGTTTTCAGGACTAAGACTTGCAAGAGACATTTAAAGGTCATCAACAATCATTTCGTGTTTTTTCTGCCGAAGGATTTCCCGGTAGCCTTCAATTCCTTCATGGGTTTTCTGATATTAATGAAATGAATACTTCATTCGAAAAGTATTATGTTACGGATGAGTTTGATCACACTTTTTATACAAAGATCGGCGAAACTGAATATGGACTTCGTTTTAAAAATAAGAATGGAGAGTTTAGTCTTTGCGGCAGCGGAGCCTATGCCTTGGCTATGTCTCTGCCACCGGACAATTTAGTCTTCAAAACTAAGAGCAGTCAGATTTTAGTAAACACCGAAAACCAGAAAACTTGGATTGGACTGGAAATTCAAAATGTAACCGAGGTCCCAGCCTTTAATGCTCGTAGATTATTTTACAACGAAGACACCGGGGTCTATCTTATGAATGCTCACACAAAAGAGGATCTCTGTAATTCAACACTCATAAATACTTTTGTAGCTGATGATGAAATCAAGCAAAAACACGGGCTATGTGTTTTCTATTGTGAACCGAACTCACCAAAAGCTTATCTAAGATATTTTTCGCCATGGCATGGAAGAGACGAAGATTATGTGACGGGTTCAATCCATCATACTTTAAGCCCCTTAGCCTATAAGCTAACTCATCAATCAAAAAGAATTTGGGTGCAGAATTCCACGTCTCCAGGCATAATTGAATCTGAAGTGATTGAATCAAGGGTCTGGCTTTCAGAAGTGAGCCCAGAAGTGAGCCCAGAAGTGAGCTAAGAAAAGAGAATAAACAATGGATAATTTTTCACGATTCCTACAGAACCCATCTAAAGATACATACCTAGCTCTTAGAAAAGACATTATCGATCGACCTGACTTTAATTATCTCGATCGTGGGATATCACAACTTGAAAAGCTTATTAAAGAGGGAGATCACCAAAAGGTTCGAGCATTTATTCCTCAACTCATGCCAACTCACCTTTTAAGCCCAGTGACTCATTTGCTGATAGCTGAATCTGCTAAGAATGCTGGCGAAGAGGAGCAGGCAAAACAAGAATTTGCAATGTTCTCTGCTTGTCTCAAAGCCATGAATGAAACGGGAGATGGCAGCCTAGAGTCTCCATACGCTGTGATCTTGATCGCCGACGAATACGACATACTTCGAAGTCTCGAAGAAACTAGCCAAAAACAAAGTTTGATTGAAGATAATGGCCGTAAACTCGATAAACACCTGACCGAATCTGGTAAAGAAATATATTTTGATGTCTCGGATAGTTTGGCTAAAAACCCACTGACCTAGATTCAACGATTGCCAATTAAGCCTTCTTCAAAAATTACTCTATCTGATGGTCGCATAGCATCTACTAGGTTATTGTGGGCTCTAATATGCACAGCAAAGGGATGAAAGGTTGAGAATTGCATCCCCGTCTGCGAATGAAATGCTCGATGGCAAGAAACACATCCATTTACAGTATTAACATTTGAATGGTTTACGCGACCTTTGAAATGAACATCAAATTGATTCGATAAAATTCCAGAATTAGCATCATAAGAAAAAAAGGCCACCCCTTTTCTAGGGTCCTCTGTATCTCTAGCTACAATTACTTCGAGAGACACCAGACTTCCATCAGGCTTTCTATTTTCTAAAATACTCATATCTCCTGACTTCGACCGGAAAACTCTCCTTGATCCATCAGGTATCTCAAAAAAACTACCTGACAAAGGTATCTCTCGCCAATTGTCATTTGGGTTCTCATTATCTTTGTAGGAATGTAACTCTAAGAAAGAGCTGATACCTACTGGTATGAGCGAGGACCTTTCTCCCAAAGATATTCTCGCTATTTGAAAACGGTTCGTAAGAGCATCTAAATACTTCTTAAATTTTGTAGGCTGATCGTTGATCTGATCAAACGTCGTTTTTATCTCTGATATGAGCTTTAACTGCTCGATCGAAAGCTCTTTCAACTCTAGATTTTCAACACTAAATCTCATGGAATCTTGGCTAATCTCCAATATGAAATCACCAGGCAAGATATTTTCGACCATTTCTTTAAACAGGCCAACTTCACGCGGAGCTATGACAAATCTAACAACTTGCCCTTCTGCGATTTTATTAAATTCATAAATGGACTCCAGCTGGCTCGGTCTAAGGGTAAATCCTGAAATTGAAGGATCAACGACGATAATGCGACCATCTTCTAAACGATAGGACTCTGGAGGGAGAGTCTGTTCGACCGTTTTATAGGCTCGATCTAAAGACAGCCGATTCTCACCCATACTCACAAAATGTTGTAGTGGAATTTCGCTGACTAAACTTTGCCTTTCAGACTCCAAGGCGTAAGGCGCAGTAATTAAGAACTGAGAAAACTGCTGTTGGCAGGATTGGGCTACCCCTTTAAAAGGAGAACAGAAACCAATGAGAGCAACAAAAAATGCGACAAACCGAGCCATCAACTAAACCAACATGAGAACTAAGATCTTCTTAAGACCTTTCAAAATTAACAACACCAAACAAACCAAAATATACGTCGAGTTCCTATTTCAAAGCCCATACCAAATTAGGAGTTATCCAGAGCTTTTTGACAGCCTTTTAAGCCAAAAATGGCCTGTATTCTTCCATTTTTAAGATCCTAAAATCAATCTGGAGCCTGCAACTCCAAATTCCTTGAGAAAAATTAGTGGAAAACACATTAAAAAGGTTTCCCGTTTTTGTGGCATTTTCAGCAAAAACGATTGAGCTAGAGATCTCCTCTTAAGGGCGATAGGCTCAACTTCACTATTTAGGGGGATCTATGAAATCTTACTTAACTGTTTTATTAATTATCCTTGGATCAAGTTTTTCACAAGCTATGCCCATCGCCGATGAGCTCAGCTATCGAATTCGTAATAAAGCGATAAGAATGGTTCTTGACCTCACCAACGAAGAGCGAAGGGCCAGAAACCTTCCACCATTAAAAATGGAACGCGGAGCCTGTAAAAAGATGGCACAGTATCACGCTGACTTTGGAGCAGACAATCGCTTAAGAGGACGACTCGCCCATTCAAACTGGGAAGAACGCTTGGATAAATTTGGCTTACTCCAAAGAAACATTCGTGTTTCAGAAAATGTAATTTGGCAAGGAGCCCATCGCGGCGTAAATCCACAAAGTGCTGTAGATGGCTGGATGGCCTCTCGTCCTCACCGCTCAGAGATACTTAGGCGGTCTAACAAAAAAGTGGGAATTGGAGTCGCCCAAGATGACGATGGCGTCACCTACTGGGTTCAGTGCTTTTTAGATCGGTAAAGATTCAGACCTTGGGGCAGGCTTCAAAATTAATTTGAATCTGCCATACTGCTTTTTGACAAAAACCCATAGCTCGAACATGCTTTAAGTTCATTCTGATCATTAACGACCGAAGGATCTTAGCATGGGTAAAATAGCTATTTCATCATTAATATTCGCAATCTTATTCCCCTTTATAGCTAGTAGCTTCGAACTATCAAATGCTTGCGGGTATGCCGACTCTAATAAAGAAGAACTCAAAAAATATAAAGTTGTGAAGTCTTTTGGAGAGCTAACCGCCAGTGAAAATGGCGACTTCGGTGGAGCCAAAATTCATATTATTCAAAAAGGCAATCAATGCCAGTATAGCTTGGAGTGGGCTGAGGGCTTTCCTGTTTCATATTTGAGTAAAAAACAGACCTGCCCTAAAGCAGACAAAATGCCAACTCAAATCGAAGTGTTTGAGGTTCAAGGTCAGTGGGCCATGGATAAAAGGAAAGGTGAAAAACTTAGCATTGCTCAAAAAAAAGGGACACTTGAATTAAAAATGCAGGGCGTACCCATGACGGCTAAACCCAAAAAGACTCTAAGCCCTAGGGACCAGTCTGACCTTGCTGGAAGAATTATTGAGGCCAATCATTTTCGAAGTTGTGTAAGGGCCTATAATAGAAAATTTCCAAAAGACCCTTACCTCGCCTATATCGTGGCCAATAGTCAGAATGCGATTAATGAAAAAGCGAAGCTTCCTGTATGTAAAGCTAATGCTCTCAAAGATTTTAAATCTGTAAAAGGAACTTTTCGAAGTTATGTTATTAAAGAGTACTTCTTAGGCTCATACAACTCGGAAGTAGGTATGCAGTGTATAGTTGATGGTTTTCTTAATCTTCCAAAGAAAGATCAAAAACAATTTATTCAATTTGCTTCTAATTTCTTTTTAAAGATGGATTACTACTATTCAACCGGCGTAGGCAATTACCTTTACACCCTTAAAAAAACCAACCAAGTTAAAAATTGCATGGGCAAAATGTCGAATAAGGAATGTCATTTTATAAAAGACCTTCTTTCTGCTCCACAAAGCTTTATCAAAGCAGCCAAAAAAGAAGCCAAAAAGCGCAAAGACAATGACAGCCTTAAAAGTATTATGGACGTGGAAAAAGACCTAAAAAACTTTATTTAGAGACAGTGCAAATGCCTTATGGAAGCTCTTCCCAAAGATAGACGAGTTTAAAATTTTTGCACTTTTTTATATCTTCAATAATATGGTAACGATGGTGCCATCCCATATGAATCAAGCCCCGTTTAAAATTTAGCTTGTTTGCTGACTTACAAACATTTTCGGCCATAGCCTTTCGCCGTCTGGCCCACCAGTCAACGGACATCTTAAGTCCTCTGCTATCTATCTTTTGCAATTTCAAGGTTTCATAGAGTGTTCTCTGAAGATTATAGTATTCCCTCGCACTGGCATCGCAGGCCAAAGAATTGACTGCTGGAAGCCCACCTTCATAGCATTGTTTTAAAACTCTTGAGATACTATCAATCCACTGAGAACCAACTTTGGCCACTTTATTTTTCATCTTGGGAAGTTTTTTAAAAAACTCTCCAACTGCTTTTCTTGAATTCATTTGAAAGTGAGTGATTTTATTGCGATCAGCAATATCAAAAGGAACTAGCTTCAATTTATTTTCTCTAACAAACTGACCCAAGATCGCTGAGTCATATCCTTTATAGTCTTCGTTATCATATACTCCAGCAAAAAGTTGATCCACAAAAACTTCGCCCCTTTTAAAAGTAGGAACGGGATAGTTTTTTTTAATGACCCCATTTTCATCAAACCAGGTGGTCGGCCATTCAATAAAAACTAGATCTGGATTTATTCTCTTCAGAGTTTTTTCAAAAAGTTCTTCTGATCCGGGAATGCTTTTTAGATTGTGATAACTACCAAGTATGTAAACGGCTTTTTCATTTGAATCCGATAGGGTGCTGTGACTACAGGACATAAGGAGCAACGATACAATTACGACAACTAGTTTCAAAATGCCCTCCATACCCACGGATTATTTTATTGTAGGATGCCAATACTGTGTGAGATTACTAAAAAAGCCTTATAAAGGTCCTGGAATTATTATTGATCAAATGATCTAGAAAAGGAACTTAATATTCTGAAGACTTTGTAGTTAATAGAGAATAAGCTACTTGTATGTCAGATACGCAACTTCGAAACTTAGCCTCAAACCAAGAGTTAAAGAATATTCATCCTCCCTATGAGTTAAACCAAGTAGAAGAGATTCACAATCAAGCCTTCGGCATCTTTGAATTCGATAAGTAAAGGTGATGTCTCGCTGGATCCTCGCGCTTCGGCCTCGTGCCTCATCGCGATCCAGCTCGCAAACCCACGTAGGTCGGCTCAGCCTCCCCGTTTACCCTCGAACTCCATAACCGCTAACAAATTTTTCCCAAAACAGCCAAAGACGCGGCAA
>CAZFYV010000072.1:0-4329 GCA_964523195.1 uncultured Pseudobdellovibrionaceae bacterium | reverse complement strand
CTCGAACTCCATAACCGCTAACAAATTTTTCCCAAAACAGCCAAAGACGCGGCAATGAGTGATCGAACGAGGAGACGTACAAACGTACTTCGATCGAGGGCGATTACGAAATTAACAAAGTATTTGGCTGTTTTGGGAAAAATTGGAGCGGGTGATGGGGCTCGAACCCACGGCCTCAACCTTGGCAAGGTTGCGCTCTAGCCAACTGAGCTACACCCGCGAATGAGCTAAGAAATTTAAGGCCCAGGGCTCTCTTTGTCAACCGAAAGTTCCCGGGCTATCAATTATATATTGCTTGTAATTTCAGCAGCTTAGAGCGCAAAATAGGAAGAAATGTAACTTTCCAAGTATTTTAGCGTCTTGTAGATAAGCATGGGGGCAGTTAATGAGCACGTTAGTTCAATCAATTTTACTTTTCACATTTGGTACAATTGTCTTTTCAACCTTGGCCTTCGCCCAACTACCAAGTGAACAAAGAAAAAAGTGGTCAAGTAAAAACTCGAGTACCGCAGTTGGTATCGCTTCAAATTCACAACTTCTCTATCATACGGAAACGAGCATTACTGCTCTATTTGATATCGGTAAAAAGGCAGGAATTCAGGCCTTCTTAGTCGTACCAAGCTCTGATCCAATGACTTACGGTCTGGGCGCACAATACAAATACACCATTTCTGGCGGCAAATCCTTAGGTTTCCACGTTGGTGGAGGACTTGGAATTGGTGACTTTGCAAAGGACAGAAGCTTTTTAAGAATTATGGGGGTCGCAGGACTTCACTTTAAGATTCGCAAGCGTATTTTAATCCATGCCGATACCGGCCTCACTCTTACAAGAGATGATGATCCCACTGGCGGAGACGAGGACAGCAATCAAACCACAATTACTGGAAACTCTATACTTTACGGTCTGAGCATCATGTATATGTTCTAAAGATCAAAAAAGACCCGCGTAGACTTCTAAAGATTCGAAGCTATACGCGGGTTAAGTAAAAGGGCCCCTCAAACGAGGGAATACAAAGAGTTCATGCTAACAGTGGGAACTCATCAGCATAAGACCAAATTTCAGAGTATTAAAACTCTAGCTTTTTTAACCGCCCAATAGGGTTGAGCGGACAATCATTTTTTCCTGGATATCATTCGATAATATCGATTAAAAATTATTTAAGCCGCAAACCTCAAGTGAAGCTCGCGTTTATCCTTGTGGGTGACCACCGCCAAAAGGTCACACTCAGGATCATGATTACTCAATTGATAATCGACTGAAACAACATCAAGCTGCTCAAATTTCACATCTGAGGCTAACTCAATATCTATTCCTATTTCTGTAACTCTAATAATGCGAGCCTTTTCAGAGCCAACACCATCTAGCGTAACAATGGCCTCTCCAAGTGACCTTTGACTACGACTGCGGGCTATATTTGCCATTACGTCCTCCACCATCATCTCCTTTCAAACCGAACTCACGGTCCACTAAAGATTTTCAAGATTCGAGAAACGTACTGCACTCACTGTATATATCCACGCTAAGAACTAGACGTGACAACTAATGACACGTCTCAAGTCAGTCTCAATTTGCTACAAAAAATAGTGAAAAAAACATCCTAATGAGCTGTATTAGAATTGAGGAGATGACATCAGATTTTAAAACTGAGCTTCACAACTCTTTTTAAATTTAGCGAGTTCAATCAATTCGAAAAGACGAGGGTGACTTCTCTGACTCTGATCTTTGATATCGAGTAAGATCTCTAAGCGCTTGCGACTAAATTCTTGAAGAGTGATAAAGTCCTCAGGGCCTGGCTCAGAAGAATCTCTCCGCCACTCACCGATCCATTTCAATTCAAGATCCTCTAGCTCCTTAAGAATCTCTCTCAAATCAGACCTCAATCGCCTCAAAGCTTTTGGCTTTTTTAAGAAAAACGAACTGACAAATTTTAAAGGATTAACCGAGAGTATTCTTAAATCTGACATAATTTCAGATTGCTGTGATTTTAAATAAGCAAAATAGGGATTGTGATATCTGGAGCGACTCTTGATCCTGCCTATAAACCAATCTCGGTGCTTCCCTTCCATAACTTTCTGAATTAAAAGCTGCTCATAGCTATAATCATCTGAAGACATTCTCTTTAAAGCACGAGCTTCGGAGACAGACATTTTGCTTTCTAACTCTTTAACTTGAATAGCTCTCCCCCAAAACCCCTCGGTTTTAAAAGTAAGAGGCAAACTCCATTGACGAGCAATAGGAAAGATAAAGATATGATCCTCAACTCGCACTCGATGCCAATGACTTCTGTGAGCTTGAGAAAAATCTAAAATCTCAGCCTGAGCTCTTTGAATTTGGCTTGGGGTTAGTTGATATTTTCGTTTTATCTGCATGGTTTTATATTGCCCACTGAACCCGATGAGGACAGCAGCTAAAATTTCAGGATCTGGTGTCGCCGTCATGGCTAGCCATGTTCCCGTCATCATCAACCAAGTATAATCATTGGCCAGCATATAGGTGGTCATAAACGCATAGCGCGCTAATATGTATGAAAATACAATTGGTCCTAAGATATAGTTTTTCTCGATATAATCATAAAGGGTATAACTGGCCTTGTGATGAAAATGGATGAGGTCGTAGATCGACTTTCTAAGTCGCTGTTCTGTATCGTCCAAGAGCAAAAGTCTTTTTTCATCATCCAAGCGCTTTGACCATTCATCGAGCATTTCTAGTGCGATATTAGTCACTAAATTCTCCAGCTCCAGAAGGCTTTGCTGGCGACGTAGCTGCTCCCCGTCTGCGATCTCCTGGTTTTCTTGATTAGCCTCAACTGGTAGGTAGATTCGATTAGAATAGGTCACCCCAACACCGCCAGGATCTGAACTAGAACCAGCATTCGAGCCGCAAATGGCGGTCGAACCCCAAAGGATTAGGACTGAAATCAAAACTATTGTAGCTTGGCTCATTTGGGGTGAGAAATTGCAATTCTAAAGCCGCAATCTAGTCACTATTTATTGGGAGACTGAACTATTTAGACTTTGCTTGAATTGGAGCCTTAATAGCACCCACGGAGTGCTCTGGCAGAGAAGCAACACCCAATTTTTCACCTAGGATCTCGCTCATTAATCCGCCACCGGCCGCTGAAACAGCGGCACTTGCTAAAATCTCCGCCTCAGGAGCTATGAACATCTCTGGTATATCAGGAGAGTCCTTATCACATTTCTCAGGGAGATCCATGGAGAGGTGTTTTCTGCAGTAAAGAGGTCTATGCTCGTAAACTTGGCAAGCGCCATCATCTCCGAGAAAAACACAGGAGCGATCTTGTTTATCCAATGAGTACCAACCGGTTGCACCAACTGAGTTTTGCTTTTTGAGCCTGGCCCTATCAATATTCACTTCATTAAGCGCACTGGCCTTGAGAAGCAAATCGGCTTCGTCATTGGAAACAGTTACCGGTTGCTTGCAACACTCAACACATGACACGCGACACTGAATTTTTTCGGAAATGTCCTTTTTCTTTTCCATTTGCCCGGCCAAGATGTTGTCCATTTGCACATGGAATTGCCGCGCAGCAAGCTCTGGATCTTTAATTTGAATCTGAAAGTACTCAAATATGTATTTTTGCAGGAGTTTATAGACAAATTGGTTCTGCTCCTTAGTGAAGTGCCTTTCAACGAGGGCCTTAAGACTTTTACTGAGATTCATCTTCACTTCTGGAGTTTGATTTGCCATTTCCGAACCACCTAAGAAATTTGAGTACCTAACTTCGAAACCAGGACACTCAGAATACCATGTGATTGACTTTTGAAGCTTTTAGACACAGTGTGAACAGACTTAAAAACGACCAGGGTCTGGTAAATCATTTCGAGCCTTAATGGCCTAGGGTCTATAAATTTATTTTAGGTTTGGATTTCATAGAAACTTAGCGTTTCGGTGAACAAACGAAAGGACAATCCATGAGCTCAATCAAAGCAAGACATATCCTTGTAGAACAAGAATTCGAAGCCCAAGACATCGTTAAAAAGCTTGGCGAAGGTGAAACTTTCGAAACAATGGCCCAAAAATTTTCAAAATGCCCATCTGGCCAAGAAGGTGGAGACCTTGGCGAATTTGGTAAGGGTGTTATGGTTAAGGAATTCGAAGATGCAGCTTTTGCATTGGGAGTTGGAGAGACTTCTGCTCCTGTTAAAACTCAGTTCGGATACCACCTCATCCACAGATACAACTAGAGAGATCTCGTTGGATCAAAATAAAAAAGGTCCCTCTTGGGACCTTTTTTTTATTTCGACCACTTAGCGCTTTCTTCTTTAAGGCGTGGCTTTAATCTTTTTTTACGTCTACGGCAACGCCGG
>CAZFYV010000071.1:0-13791 GCA_964523195.1 uncultured Pseudobdellovibrionaceae bacterium | reverse complement strand
ATGTGTTACATAATATAACTTATCAGAAGCTAGTGTTCCTTAAATTGTGCTAGCTATAAGTCTTTTGGAGCCAAGTATTTGGACCAAGAATCATCAATTTCGAGATCCTTTAGAATGTCTTTGAGTTCTGGAATCGATTCTTCATAGTTTGTATTGCGAAGCTTATCAAAAGATAAAAGATATCCTTTGAGTCTCTTTAATTCTTCAGGGTTTCCTTCTTCTTTTAGAAGCGCTCGAAAAAAGCTCGTTCGATGTGATTCTGGATATTTTTTAAGTAAGTCCTGCTTGATGCTATCTGGAAGATTCTTGATACTCAGATGGTTTGGAAATGTGAGTACATTTACGAAAAAAGTATCTTCTCCAGATCCAGTTGATAGTTGATTTAGCTCAGATTCTACAAAATTTTGAAAGTTATCAAAATCAAAGATCGTCAGAACTGACAAAGTACAATTAATACCAATATCAAAGCCTGAGGGATATTCTCTTTTGAGATCTACGTACTTTAGGGCAACATCTTTAACTTTAGGCCATTTCGTTGGGAATCTACTGTATTCGGCAGCTCGATTCATTCCATCAAGACTCATCATGATGTTTACAAAATGAAAACTATGCCAGAGTTCAATAATCTCATCATTGGGATAGAAGGTGCAATTTGTAGCGTATTCCAGGGTAATTTTTGACCTTTGCTCAGGAGTAAAAGACTTGATGAATTTGAGATGATTTTTATCAAGTAAAGGCTCCCCGCCAACAAACTTAATTCTCTTTAATGACTTCAAGCTCGGAGTCATTGACGTATAGTCAGTTGATGTAATTTTTGTCGATGATGAATCAGTGATTCCTAAATCGTAATAGTCTTTTGCTAGAGGTGTGCTCAGGTCGGGTGCACAAATTAGACATTTTAAATTGCACTTGTTACTAATAAAAATTTCTAAAAATGTAACGTTTTCGATATCACTGTACTCAGAATTGTACTCTGGTTTATAAGTACGATTTGCAAACTTTCTTAAGGATCTCCCATTGGCCTTTTCTTCTCTAAGGTAGCAATTCCTGCATCCTTCAATTCTCTCCCCGTTTAGGCTCTTTCTTCTAAGCTCTTGCATAATCTCAGAATTGAAAGCTGCATTTAGATCCAATTTAGAGTCTTTAGTATAATCTCTTAATTTTAGATCCATGTTATAGTCTTTAAATGAGCAACATGGGAGGAGCTTTTCGTTTGAGCGAATACAGATATGATTCCAAAGATAGGAACAAAATGATTTATTTTCATTTGGGCCATTGCCGGAATCATCAAATTGGCTCATAGGTATTAGTCTAGTTCCGATCCTTTTTAGTGTCTATTCAATTTAAAGGCTTGTAGATGTTCTCCACGGGCCTTATGTAGACCATGGTCTTGTTGATAAGACTTTTTTTTGAGTACTCACTGTTTAAATTTTAGTAAAGTATTAGGGATGAAAAGTATCTTTCGCTATTCACGAAAAGACGGAATTTTAGTTTTAATTGCGATCTTACAACTCGCTCTACTAGTTTTTTGGTGTTTGAATTTCGGCAAAACTTCCTTTTTTCAAGATACAGTACTTCTAGTCGTTTCAGCTCTTCTATTTTATTTTAATCCAATCGTTATTACCCATAACTTTTTGCACTGCCCTTTTTTCAAAAAATCCTCTTTAAACAGTTATTTTGCAGTTATTAACTCCATGAATTTTGGACTGCCTCAAATTTTGTATAAATTCCACCATTTAACTCATCACAAATTCAATAATGACCCAGTCTATGAAGGTACCACCAAAGATCCTTCTTCAACCTTTAGATTTGGTCATGATGGAGAGCAAGAGCACTTTATTAGTTACTGTGCTCTGGGACTGTTTCGCGATGGTACTTCTATAGCCTACAGGCAAGCTACCGCGAAATCTTCTGATAAAACTCAGTTTCTACTGGAGCTGGCTGCAGTTTTTCTCTTTCATGGATTAATGATTTATATCAATTGGCTGTGGTACTTCTCATGCTATATTTTAGTTTTTTATATAGGATGGTTTTTAGCTCATTTGGAAAACTATTATGAACACTATGCTGCGACGGACCCTCAAAACAGATTTGCCAATTCTGTAAGTTACTATCATCGTGGATACAACTTTTTGATGTTTAACGAAGGCTTTCATCAAGAGCATCATATAAAACCTGCGGTTCACTGGACTCAACGACCAAAGGTTCGAAAGAGATTTATTCACGAATTGAAAGACAACGGTGCTTACGCGGCAAATTACCCTCCTCTGCTGGGTTTTTTGGACAAATCATAGGTGGTATCGGTGAAGAGTTTCATTTTTAAATATCTTCTAGGTGTTACTGTCATTGTAGGTATTGTTTATATGGTGCGAGTCGAACTCAATCAGCCCTACTTTAAAAAGTTTGATGGATTTGATCTAAAACAACTTTCTAAGCCTATTCGAACTAGAGGTGAACTTTTTAGATATAAAGTGGATCGATTTGATCCGACGATTTCGCAGCCAAGTCAATATGTGGAAATGATCGTCTCTGACATCATTGGTGAATCAGTCTACTATAATGTTAGGAAAGAGTTTTCGAATGGTGTATCCAAAATCACTCAATACATAAATGATAAGAATCCTATGATAGAGCCCTACCAAGAAGATACTTTGGTACTTCAAACCTATCGAGTTTTTCAACAGATTGATCGTAACATGTTCCCTCTGAATTCACTGAGTTCACTGGAGTACCAATATATAGAAAACAACGAATATGATGGTACCAGTCAAGCTGTGATGACCGACTGCAAAGTTCAGGATAGCCGACCTCTTGTTTTTGATAATTTTATGAAGCTCCCAGTAGTCACGATTATGTGTGAAATTAAATCAGAAAACTACGGCTACAATAAGTACTACTATTATCCGCCTATTGGTCATTGGATTAAGCTTGAGCGAGCTCGAGCAGCAAAGCATGGCATAGAATTGGAAATTTGGAACTTAATAGATTATGACAGTAATCGTGAACAGTTTACAGATTTGTTCGAAGAAAACGAGAGTTAGAATCCTAGTAAGTCTCCAATTTGGTTCAGTAAAGATCTCTTAAAGGTCTGCGCATCGATGTTGTCACTATAATGATTAAGTAGAATGTTGTTTAGCTCGATTGAAAAGCTATTGTTGCTACTGGTCTCAGTGTACTCAAATTTTATTCCTGATTCATTGAGAACTTCTTCTAGAAGAATTTTAAGGCGAGTTGGTAGAATTTTCGCAAGGTCTTCTGGTCCACAGATACTAAGTTTTGGAAGATCTTTTGGAAGAAGTGTTCGTCCTATGGATAGAAGAACTCTATCTTTTGATACAAATAAAGAGCCGTCATGGGAGCTTAGGATTGTACCTGTAAATTCAACAGCTTTTTCTAGAATTGTAGTTTCTTCCTCTTTGATTTTCTTTTTTCCCAAAATGGGGATTTCAATCATTATTTTGTTTTGATCATTGATGCTTAATGCTGGCTCTTTGTTTTCATCAGCTTGATTTGTTTCAAGAAGTATTGATACGGCTGTTAAAACCTTCAGTTCATCTATTACCAGTAAACCTTGAATCCGATCAATTGGTGTTTCGGTAAAGTTTGCATCAATTTTATGCTCTCGAGGCCTTTTAATACGTAGTACTGAGCAGAGTTTATAGAGAAAACTTCTGGTAGTAGAAACCTTCATCTGCTGTCTTATCTGGTGAATCGGAATTGAAACCTCGATGCCAGTTCCTCTTCCCACTTGAGACTCAATGTTGACCGACCCACCGAACTCTTCCAACTGTTTTCTGTTTAAGCCAACCCCTCTCCCCGCTAGGAGTTCTTGATCTGTCTTTGTAGAAAAACCAGAATGGGTAATGTATTGAATGACGTCTTGATCACTAAGGTTCAAACTTTTTTCATAAGTAAGGAGGCCTTTGGATGCAACCATCGTTCTAATTTTTTGAGGATCGATTCCCCTGCCATCATCCTCAATTCTGATTTTGTATTTTGAATTGGATTTCAGAAAGGAAATTGTGATAAAAGCTTCGGGACTTTTTCCTGATAGTCCTCGTTCTTTGTTGTCCTCAATTCCGTGAATAAAAGCATTGTTCAAAGAATGAAGAATTACATTGGAAAGGATAGATCTCAGTTCCTCAGCCAAAATAATGTCGTTGTGAGAGAAGTCAATATTGACTGTCTTTCCCGTCTCTTCACTAAGCTTCTTGATTTGCTCTTCGACCAGAGGTTTTAATTCTTCAGCTTTAAATGTGTTTAGTGAGGTTAAGTTGAGAGCATACTTCTCAGCTTCAATCTGATTAAATAAACTCTGAGGTCGAAGTAGAATCTCATTGTATTTGTTCCAGAGAGCTTTCATAAGATCGAGCTCGCCGAGCTCGCTTTGATCCTGTGGAGACATGGCCTTGATCAAAGGTTTCAGCTCGTCAAATTCCTCTTTTACTTTTTGGCATTCGGCTTTGATTTCATCCCATGAAGCTCTTCTTTCGATAACTTCCTCGGCGTAATTTGCTTTGTGTGCAAGAAAGCTAAAGCCCGCAACAAAGGCGTTTCCTTTGATTGAATGAAGTTTGGCTTTTACTTCGTTCATGTCTTGAGCTCCCAATGCTTGCTCAAGTTTCGAAAAGGCTTTGGCGAACTCGTTAAATAGAATGTGTAGGTTCTTAGCTGAGTTTCTTTTTACTTGCAGGATTCTGTCTACGTTTTCTTCCTGATTTTTAGATTTCTCTTTTGACTCGTTTTCTTCTCTTATTCGTTTGGTCTCATCTTCAAGAGTCAGTATTAGTTTGTGAACCAGTTCATCTTTGTAAAGTGGTGAGACTTTTAGGCTGAAATATTTTTCCGTTCTCCTCGTTTCACTGGTATAAGTGATTGTTGCTGGGAGATCATCTTGTATGGCCTCAAACCAGAACTTGTCTCGGTTGAAGCAAGAATGAAGGTAGTTTATCTTTTCTTTTTCTTCGTTGGGAAGTTTGGCCCAATTCCCTTGAAAGAAAATGTCGAAAAAGTTTTGCCCCTCAATCTTGTCGATTTTAAGAATTGAGTTTATATGCGAAGAAAACGACTTTTCAATGATGCCTTCTTCATTCATGGCGAAGATTGACATTGGTAAAACGTCGTAAAGGTCGTCAATGTCTATATTTGGCAGTAAGTCGATCTTTTTTGATGTGCCAAGAAAAATATAGAAATACTGGTTGTTTTGTTTAATTTTTCGGCCCAGTAGTTTTGCTTGTTGACCAGAAATTCTAATTTCTACCTTGTTGTCTTTGTTTAGGTTGCTTCCCATTTTATCCATAGAGCTTTTTAGATTACTCATTTCGGATTGAGTTAAGAACTCACTGATTTTTTGGGTGAAGGCTTGCTCGGGCTCACTCTCTCCAAGAACTTTTAAAAAGTTGTCATTGAATTTGATCAATTTATGTTGATTGTCGAGTAAAAAGAATAAACCCGGAAGTTTGTTAATCACTTCATGTGCGTTAAGCGAAGATTGCTCTAATAGTTCAATCAATTTCTGATTCAAATCAGCCTTGAATTCAATGACTTTTCCCATCTAGGACTCACCTTCCTTCTGAGGAAGATGAATCAATATGAAGTCTATCGAAAATTGATCATCTCGAATCGTCCAGGAATCGCTTTTAAATGCATTGTTGCTGAAATAAAAGTGAAAGTTTGCTGAATCCATAAAACTTGTCTTGGAGAATGTAATGTTAGGTACCCTTGCCGATGCTTCCGTCACTATGAAGTCATTCATGAGACTTTTGCCGACAAATAAAAGTTCTTTGGCATTCTCAGTGATCACACCATGAAATTGGTTCGAGCAAATTGTTTTTAGTTCCTGTTTAGAGGTAAAAAAACCTAATATGAAATAGTTTGATTCGAAGTTAAGCAAGTTGAATACTAACCACTTTTTAGTAGACAGCTGCTCTCCGATTCCGATGTTGATAGATGTGTCTCCGACATTGGGGTGTTTCTTTAACCCTTCTTTGGTAATTAACTTTAATCTTGATGTAAGACCCTCTAGCTCATCAAAGTGAGTAGATGTTTTGGGATGATCTGAGTGGTCTTTTTTCGCCATGTACACTTCTTAGTTGCAATGGTGGGTGTTTTGACTCAAACTAATGATCAGACCTAAATAGAAGTGTCTTAAAATTAGCTAAAATCTGGGTCCCACTAATCAAACTTACTTGTGTTTTATCGGGTGTTTGAGTGATTGAGATTAAGCTTCGGAGTCGAGATGGCGGAAATAAAAAATATTTTGGTTGTGGATGATTTTGAAACAGTTCGTGTGTATCTCAAAGATGTTTTAAAAGGCCTTGGTTTCGATAACATTTATGAAAGTCGAAGTGCTGAAGAAGCTCGCGAGTTAATTTCTTCTCAAGATGACTCAGGGAATCCTATTGATGTCGTTTTTGCGGACTGGGGTCTGCCAGGAGAGTCTGGACTGGATTTGTTAAAGTCTGTTCGAGCAACTGACGCACATAAAGAGACTCCTTTTATTATGGTTACATCTCAACGTGAGAAGGAAAACGTAGCTGAGGCGATGAAGGAAGGTTGTACTCATTACGTCAAGAAGCCATTTAGTGATCAAGATATTGAAGAAACAATACGATTAATTCAAAGTAAGTAGAGATTGAAGGGTTAGTTTCTAATTATGAGTCACCAAGAGTTAGACTTTTCAAAATTGGACGCATCTGTAATTGAAACTTTCAAAGGGTACTTTTCTTTGGAAGTTCAAATTGGGGAGACTCCTCCACCTGAGATGTACGATCAAAAGTTAGTTGCAGGACTTTTGTCTGTTACCACTGGTGGAGAGGCCGAAGCGCAACTCGTTATTTTATTTCCGGAAGATTCAATTTTTAAGATTTTAGAAAAGAATTATGGCGTGCCGATGTTCGAAATCAACGAGATGGTCACGGATGGTGTCGGTGAGATTACAAACGCTGTGTACTGTATTTTTAAGGAAAAGCTAAGTAAGGGACCAAAGAAGTACGATCTTGCCCTACCCAATGCAAAGGTCTTCGAGGGAGGCTTAGGAGATAAGGCTCCTAGTGGCGAAATACCTTTTAAGTGGTATTCTACAAGCATTGGAAACTTTTTTGCCGGCTTAGCTCCTGTGAATCACCTTACCTAAATTCATCTTTTTGATTCCCTGGTTTCACGCATTATGACGAAAGTCGAAAACTATTCGTAATTTTATGGATCTGTAACGTTTTTGAGTGTTCTGCGAAACAATTAGAGAAGCTCTAATTGGGGGAATAATGAAAGCGTCCGATCTTCTCGTAAAGGCTCTAGAAAATGAGGCCGTCGAATACATTTTTGGAATACCAGGTGAAGAAAACTTAGATTTTTTGGATTCTCTTAGAGAGTCTAAGATAAAACTAGTTGTTACTAGGCATGAACAAGCCGCTGCCTTTATGGCCGCGACATATGGAAGGTTAACGGGAAAAACAGGTGTTTGTCTTTCGACACTTGGGCCAGGTGCTACCAATTTTGTGACAGGAGCCGCCTATGCGCAGCTAGGTGGGATGCCAATCCTGATGATTTCTGGGCAAAAGCCAATTCTAAAAAGTAAACAAGGACGTTTTCAAATTGTAGACGTCGTTGATTTGATGCGGCCTTTGACAAAAATGTCAAAACAAATTGTTAATGGCAACCATATACCAGCACTTGTGCGCGACGCTTTTAGGTTGGCCGAAGAAGAGAGACCCGGAGCTGTTTATCTTGAGTTGCCAGAAGATATTGCAAGTGAAAGCACTGATACCAGTGTCTTTGAAACTCACCCTATTCGCAGGCCGACGTCTGATAAGGTTGCAATTGATCGAGCGGTACAAGCCATTGAGAAAGCTTCTATGCCCTTACTTTTGGTTGGTGCAGGAGCAAATAGGAAAAGAGCAAGTCAAGCCCTTGGAGAGTTCGTAGAGAAAACGGGGATCCCTTTCTTTAATACTCAGATGGGTAAAGGGGTTATTGATGAAAGGCATCCCCTGTTTTTAGGGACAGCCGCCCTTTCTGATAATGATTACTTGCACTGTTGTATAGATCGGGCCGATTTAATCATTAATGTTGGTCACGATGTCATTGAAAAACCTCCATTTTTTATGAAGCATGGTGGACGAGTTGTAATACATGTTAATTATTTTTCAGCACAGGTTGATGAAGTTTATTTTCCTCAGGTTGAAGTGGTGGGCGATATTGCAAATTCAATTGGCCTGCTAACGGAGTGGATCTCGGGAGAAGGTAGCTGGAACTTTGATTATTTCAAGAAATCTAAATCGGCTGTTGAAGAGCATATCAATGAACGATCAGATGACGACAGGTATCCAGTTATACCCCAGCGACTTGTTGCGGACGTAAGGGCTGCAATGCCTGACAACGGGATTGTAACCCTAGACAATGGCATTTATAAAGTATGGTTTGCGAGAAATTATAAAGCCTATGAAGGTAATACCCTACTCTTGGATAATGCTCTGGCTACCATGGGGGCAGGCTTGCCTTCTGCGATCGCCGCGAAAATGGTGAAGCCCGATAGAAAGGTTTTATCTGTCTGTGGTGATGGTGGGTTCATGATGAATTCCCAGGAACTTGAGACTGCAATTAGACTCAACTTAGATTTAGTAGTCGTTATCTTGAGAGATAATGCCTATGGAATGATTAAATGGAAGCAGTCAGGAATGGGATTTCCTGAGTTTGGATTGGATTATGGAAATCCAGATTTTGTGAAATATGCTGAAAGTTATGGTGCGATGGGGTATCGCCTCGAAACAACTGAAGGCCTTCAATCACTTATTAAAAAGTGTCTAAGTGAAAAGGGAGTCCATGTGATCGAAGTTCCTGTGGATTATTCCGAGAATGAACGAGTACTAATTGAAGAATTAAATAAAAAGACATGCTTAATTTAGGAAGGCCTTAAAATGAGTTCTACTTTTGAAGTTCAAGCACCTTTTGATTTGTCCGTTATCAAGGAGATTCCACTCAACAGTGAAAGTGATGTTGAAAAAGCCTTAAGTCTTGCAAAAGCAACATTCGAAGGAGAATCAATTCCCTTGCCGGAAAGAATTGAAATTTTGAAAAGACTTATGGCTTCAATTGGTGCTCGAAGAGAAGAGCTCGCCGTAGAAGCAGCTAGAGAAGGTGGAAAACCACTCATCGACTCTCTTGTTGAAGTCGATCGCGGGATTCAAGGTATTGAAAATGCTATTCAATCGGTCTTCGAATTGAAAGGCCAAGAAATTACAATGGGGATTACTTCTTCTTCGATGAATCGGAGAGCCTTCACGATTCGTGAGCCTATTGGACCAGTTGTTGCGGTTTCTGCGTTTAATCACCCGTTTAACTTGATTATTCACCAGGTAATTCCCGCTGTAATTACTGGATGTCCAGTGATTGTAAAGCCAGCTAAGACGACCCCAATTTCTTGTATGAATATTGTAGAGATGCTTTATGAAGCCGGCTTGCCGAAACAGTGGTGCCAAGTTCTTCATCTCGATAATGAATTAGCTGAAAAACTAGTTACTGATTCCAGAGTGAAGTTCTTTTCGTTTATCGGGTCATCACGTGTGGGTTGGATGCTGAAATCAAAATTAGCTCCTGGTACTCGTTGTGCTCTCGAGCATGGTGGTGCAGCTCCTGTTATTATTGAGCCAGATGCCAATTTAGAAAGTATGATTCCTTTGTTGGTTAAGGGAGGCTATTATCACGCTGGACAAGTCTGTGTTTCAGTTCAGAGAATTTTTGCCCATAAAGATATAAAAAACGATGTCATAGATCTAATGAAGGCGGAAATTGAAAAGTTAAAGGTCGGAGACCCGACTCTGAAAGATACAGATATTGGACCATTAATTTCTCCCAGAGAAAACGATCGAGTTCACGATTGGATCGAGGAATCTAAATCGATGGGCGCGAAACTGATTTTTGGAGGAGATAAAATTTCGGAGTCTTGCCATCAGCCGACTCTACTTGCAGATGTCGCCAGTGATTCGAAAATAGCCCAGTTTGAAATTTTTGGTCCTGCTTCTTTCGTGAATTCATATGAAACTCTGGAAGAAGGAATTAAGAAAGCGAACAGTCTCGACTACTCGTTTCAGAGCTCCGTATTCACCAAAGATTTGGATGCTGCATTTAAGTGTACAGAGAAATTGAGAGCGGCCACTGTTTTGGTAAATGATCATACTGCTTTTAGAGTTGATTGGATGCCTTTTGCAGGCCATGACGTATCAGGATTTGGTATAGGCGGAATACCTTATACAATGAAAGATATGTGTGAAGAAAAGCTTGTGGTGTTTCGATCCAATAGTATTTAAAACTATGAGGTTTTAATGAGAAAAGAATTTGTTCTGTTAACTTTAGGTTATATTATTTTCATGGCTGCAGTCCTGCCCTTTTATAAGCATATAATTTGGACCACAGCTTTTATCGGCCCAGTCTTGTTATTAGGGTGGTATGATTTCTTGCAAAATAAAGATACCATTCGTCGAAACTTCCCGTTTATGGGACGATTTAGGTATTGGTTGCTTGCGATCAGACCTGAGATCCAACAATACTTTATTGAGTCAAATTCTAGTGGCCGTCCCTACTCTAGAGAAGAAAGGGAAGTTATCTATGCACGATCTGAGAAAGCAAAGGATACCTTGCCGTTTGGAACTCAAAAAGATGTCTATAGTGTCGGTTACGAGTGGATAAATCATTCCTTTTTACCAACCCATATAAATGCTGAAGATTTGCGTGTCACTATAGGCGGAAAAGATTGTAAGAAGCCATATTCGGCTTCTTTGTTGAATATTTCCGCTATGAGCTATGGGTCTTTGTCTGGCAATTCTGTTCAAGCTCTTAATGGAGGGGCTAAAGATGGGCATTTCGCCCATAACACTGGAGAGGGTTCAATTAGTCCTTATCATAAAATGCACGGTGGGGACTTGATTTGGCAAATTGGGACTGGGTATTTTGGATGTCGTACTGAAGACGGAAAATTTAACCCGGAAACTTTTGAAAAGCGCGCAACCCTTGATCAAGTGAAGATGATCGAAATAAAGATCTCTCAAGGTGCTAAGCCTGGCCACGGTGGGATTTTGCCGGGTGAGAAGGTAACCCCTGAAATCGCTGAGATTCGTGATGTGCCTCTAGGCAAGGATGTACTATCCCCTCCTGGTCACAGTGCTTTTAGTACTCCTTCTGAGCTTTGCGATTTTATCAAGACCCTAAGAGACCTCTCAGGTGGAAAACCTATTGGAATTAAACTTTGTGTGGGTAAACGTCGTGAGTTTTTAGCATTTTGTAAAGCGATGCTTGAGACTGGTATTCGGCCAGATTTTATCGCTGTTGATGGTGGCGAAGGAGGAACAGGGGCAGCTCCTCTAGAGTTTTCAAACCACCTTGGTTCACCAGGAATCGAGTCTTTGATATTTGTACACAACTCCCTAGTTGGATTTAATCTTCGTGATGAAATCAAATTGATTAGTAGTGGTAAGGTTTCAACATCATTTGGTGTAATTAAGAGAATTGCACTCGGTGCGGATATTGTTTATTCCGCAAGGTCGTTTATGCTGGCATTGGGTTGTATTCAAGCTCTCAAGTGTAACACCAACGAATGTCCTGCTGGAGTTGCTACTCAAGATAAGAGTTTGGAAGCCGGTCTAGTTGTTCCACAAAAGAGAAAGAGAGTTACTGTCTTTCATGATGAAACCATCGAAAATGTAGCAGAGATGTTAGGAGCGATGGGAATAAAGCATTCTTCTGAGCTAAGGCCTTGGCATATTATGAGGCGGATTAACCAGTGGGAGACCCGTCACTACGGTGAGATTTATAATTATCTCCGAGGCGGAGAGCTCTTAGGCGACAACCCTCCTAAAGAATACAAAAGAGCTTTGGAAGCAGCTTCTGCTAAATCATTTATGCATATCGATGATATGGATTCATCGAGTGCTAGTTTGGCAGGTGTTGCAACTTAGTTTTTAAGTTGATCTTCGATTTGATCTACTTTTCTTAAAAAATATTCTCTATCTAAAGATTGAGTCTTCAAGGATATATTCTCGGGTAAAAAGATGTCTGTAAGAGTATCCAGAGGAGACCATTCAACGACAGTTTTTAAGTAAGCTAAAAGAGTTACCGCTACAAATCTAGGGATACCTTCTTCGTGATCCGAGTCGTCTTCCCAAAAAGTAACTTCATTTGAAAAGCTTCTCAGAGTATCTCTAGCTGTATATGCAGATTCAATCGGAATATAGCTATCATTTTTTCCATGGAACATATAAATCTCGGCATTGGTTTCAAAGTTAATCGAATAGGATTCATCAAGGGCGTCTGTCATTTCCACATAGGTGCCGTTTATTACGCCGTCCATAAACTCTTGTTTGAAGATCTGGGTTAAGCTTTCTGGAAGATTTAAATCTCCACCATAAAACTGAGAATCGTAGGCATCATAAGGTGAAAGGTAAATGTCAGCGGATGTTAGATTTACACTATAGGCGTCGATATGACTTTGAAGTGCCCAGCTTATGAGTTCAGGTTGTGGGTGAGATCCTTGCTGGAAAATTTTTGCAAATACATCAGTGAGATCATAGGCGCCCCCACCTACCGAACTGACTGCAATCTCAAAATCTGGGTTGGGAAGGCTTTCGATGTATTTGTGGAGGGCCATACTGACGCTTGCTCCTCGTGAGTAGCCTGCTAAAAAAATTCCATCACCATCATCGATCTGTTTATTAAGTTGTTCGATAACTGCTTTAGATGCCGTTAACATATCGTGGGCCACCTGAGCCTGAAGCTGTGAAACCATATAGTAGTGATCCGAGTTCTCTGTGTTTCCGAATCCAACGAAATCGGGAATAGAGACGAAAAAACCTAAGTTTGCAATCAGTGCCATTCCGTTAATAAAAACATTTTCGCCCTTTGAAGGTGCGAGGTTTCGTTGAGAATATTGAAGCGTCCAATTGTGAAAGCTCATAAGGCGAGCCTTTTTCTTTCTCTTTGGTACTAATAAGAGGCCACTGGCGTTTACAGTATTTCCCGCTGCATCTGCTGTTTGATAGATTACTTTGTAAAGGTCGACTCTACGAATCTTAATTGCATCTTTTAATATGTCTGGAAGATCGTTTTCTTCAATATAGTCTTTTAAAGTCTGCTCTGGAATATCATTGATCAATTCATAGGATACGAGATTGGCAGCACCACTTACTGAGTTCGAGTTATTGTTGCCGTTGAGAAATTGTGATTTTAGTTTGAACTCTGAACAGCCCACACTCATCAAGAGAAAGGATGAAAACAGTAGGACTTTAGCTAGATGTTGTCTGATCATTTTGACTCCCGCATATTATCTGTAAATATAATAAGCAAGAGCTAGACCAACACAAGGTGTTGAAATTACTAGGTTAAATGAACTTAGGGCCAGCAAAGTGTCTTAAAATGTGACGGTTTGTTCAACTGGTGTAAAATAATTAGACAGATCAAGTTCTGACTGAGGTTCTTCATGAAAAGACGTAAATCTCAAAAACCTTTTAGTGGACCTTTCGATTTTGAGGAAGGCCGAATAATAGCTAATAAGTATGAGCTTATTGGAAGACTTGGGGCTGGCTCAGAGGGAGAAGTTTATAAGGCTGAGGAGATTTCAACTGGATTTATCTGTAGTATCAAATTCTTCTACCCCTCTGTAAATGTTCACAACAGAAAAGCGAATAAGTTTTCTAAACTCTTATTCCAATTGTCCAACTGCCCGGTTGCCGTTAACTATTTTACGCAAGAAAAAGTTCGATTTAGAAGCGAGGATATTACCGCTATCGTTTTCGAGTTTGTGGA
>CAZFYV010000070.1:0-13802 GCA_964523195.1 uncultured Pseudobdellovibrionaceae bacterium | reverse complement strand
CCAGTAGAGCTTCGAGTGGTTAAATCAGTGTAAGCTTGAGCAGCGGTTCTAAAATCAATAATAACACCATCAGTATCATAGGCGCTTTCACCTGGAGCATGACAACTTACACATGCGGATACAAAAACCTTATTATAAAGAGAACTAAAAGTTGGTTGAACTGTGTCATCGGTGCTTTCGTCTTTGTCACCTCCACAATTTACGAGAATTATCGCCATAAAAAGGGCAAGAAAAAGTGAAAACAAGTCTTTGATACGAATATTCAGTTTCATAATTAGTTCCTTTTAAGGGCTCCAATATATACTTTAATTAGCTTGAGATCTAGCGACATTATCAAAGGGGTATTACACAAAGTTCCATATTTGGTTCACTTGACTATCGAGAAGCTGGAACCCGGCTCTAGCTGGGGAAATATCCGCACAATCCACTGCTATAAATGCTATTTGGATGCCATTTGAGAGTGTTTTACTTTGGTTCTGACCATCTGAAAGGGGGCTCACAGATGTCGAAGATCAATACGCTCTTCCCATTATTGTCAGATTTTTAAAACAAACTGCTGCAATGGAGACTGCGTAAAAATTGGGGTTTTTGAGGCGTTGTTAAAAAGTGCCGGAGAAGGGTTAAGAGTTGGTTTCGATAAATATCGTCCTCAATATGAATCCCGTGTTTGGAGCCTGAAATTTCCATATAGTCACAGTTTTGAGCATCACATGCAAAGTTCTTAAGGTCTTGATTATTGACCAATTCATCCATTTCGGCACCCACAACAAGAGTGGGAATGTGAATGGATGAAAAGTGTTTTCGGAAAAATTGAGTGGCGATGAGGGATTCAAGAACCCAACGATTGGAAACATTCACCAGGTGAGAGTTGTTTTCCATAAGGGGGTTCATTTTTGCCCAAAAACGCTCTTCACTTGATGTATTTGTATTGCCTTCGAAAGCGGGTATTTCGTCCGGTGTTAGAGGAGGGGTTCCTTTTGGCGTCATTGCTGCCATAGTATTTAAAAGGGCTCTCACCCATGGGTTTGTCTCTGGATTAAGTGCTTCTGGATATTTGATTCCAAACATAGGGGCGATGAATGCTGCCGCCCTGATTTTACTTTGATTGTCTAAAAGGTATTGACCAGCAATTTGTCCACCCATCGAGTGCCCCAACAGTAAAGGCTTTTCAGAAAGACCTCGCTGTTTGAGGTCACGATGAACTTCAGTATTTGCAAATTTGGTGAAGTCTTTGACATAGTGATTAAATTTTTCTACGTATGCTCTCTGGCTTACAAGTGGCCCAGACAGACCCTGGTAGCGATGATCCATGATATATATTGGACCGAGACCCATTTCGGCTAGGTCACTAATGAGTTCAGAATATGTGGACTCTGATTCTCCCAATCCAATAGCTATGATAACGGGCTGGGACCCCTCAGTCGCAAAAACTGAAGCATGAATCTCTTTGTCATTCACTCCGAGAAAACTAAGACTTCCGCTGGCTCCTGAGGCGAGACTCGAAAAAACAAATAAGAGAGTAGGCACAATAACTTTTATCACTATAGAATCTCCAACTCTGCCCACATTAATATGTGGTCAGATCCAATTTTTGATTTAGCATAGTCTTCATCAACATCGACGTAGCACATTGTATTGAGTTCATTTGTGTAGGTTACTCTAACAAAACCCTTGGGAACCTCTATGCGAGGCGGTTTTCCACAGCCCCGTTCTATTCGCTTTGCTTCCGGTCGAAAGAGTTTACCTTCTTTAATTTTTAGGCCAGGCCCCACTAAAATGTAGTCAAATTGGCGAGTAAACTCTCGAGGGGTAAAAGACTGACTTCGATAAGTTATTTCAGGCAATGGCATCCAGAAATCAAATTTTCGATCTAGATTTAAAATGTGCTTTGCGCCTGGGTGGGAATCACCGGGGTCCACATTCCAATCTCCAACAGCCACGAAAGGTTCACCTTTAGGAATTGGCGAGTAGGGAAGGTTTTCTGGAACTTTGTGGTCAGTTTTTCCTGTTAAATACCATTCTAGAAAGCTGAGTTGAAGTTTGTTTCTCATGGGGTTAATGGATTTCGGGTTTCCAAAGTGATGACCAGGAACGGTATGTAAAAAGACAAAGTGGACAGGTTTACCTTCGATAAGTATTTTTAAATGGGTAAAGTTTTTATCAAAGAGCTCAATATCTGCTGGAAGTGGCTTGCCATTTTTCTGAGCGAATTGGGTAGGGTCAAAATGAGGAGCAAATTCTCTCATTTCTAAATCGTGAATTTCTACTTTTTCAATAATTGGGTAGCGCGAACCTACACCAGTGCTGTACTGACCTGGAAAAAGTCCGAAGTTGACTGGATCTGCAAACTTATCTGTCTGACCACGGCCAGGGCGTCGAACGTAATGACCGTTCTCATCCGTCTTAGCGTTCATTCCTGTATTTGCGGGGTCGAAACTGATTTGGTTCAAGTCACTTAATCCCGCTTTTTTAAGAAGTACAGAAAGGTTCTTTCCCTTGGTTTGATACTCAGGGGTCGGAACATTTGGCAGGTCGTATTGAATTTCATTAATAGAAACGATATCGGGTTTTGTTGCCCCTAGTAGGCTTGCCGCTGTAGTAACTTGGTTGCTAGAAAAAATGGCTGCACAAGCAAATGCGCTTGTACCCGGTTGCAATTTTACGCTATCCAACTCTTTTATGTTGAAATGGCTTATTCTGAAGGTCTGAGCCAGTGCATTTCCGCCGAATGCGGTCGACAATGAAAGAATTACTAGTACTAATAGATTTCTCACGACTCAGGTCCCTTACAATTTATCTCATTTTTGGGATTTCATATGAGCAATTCCTATGCCTTCTGGGCAATATTCCCTGACAAAAGAGCAGGTCTTCTGGAATACTTTTGACCTGAGATCGATCAAAAAGAACAATGAGCCATGGGGGATTTTATGAAAAAGTATTTACCAATTATGTTGATGATTTTAATCGGTTACAGTTTTCCTTCGCACGGCCAACAATTGATTTTTGGTGCGCATTTTGGGTACTCGACTGCCGATCAGAGCGATATCAATTCTCTAATCACCAGAGCTAATGCCAGAGCGGGTGGAATTAGTACCGACTCTTTGAGTGACGCATACGAAGGGGTTTTTACTCTTGGGTACCGTCCTTCGCAATCCTCCTTAGCTTACCTCCTTCGACCTGCTGTTTTTTACGCTCAAACTGATGGATCTGGTGGTCAAAATGCGGGATTCATAGGAAAGTACGAGTATAGTCTTCTTGGTTATTCCATATACCCAATCTTGCGCTACTATTTGCTGGAAGATGCAACCATTCGCTTTTTTACTCAAGTTGGAATTGGTTGGGGTGAAATCTCGGGAGAGATCAAAGAGCAAAATACTGGAGATGTGACGGCAGACTTTAGTGGAGATAACTTAGGATACTTGGTTGGACTCGGGGTCGAGTTTTGTTTCGATCAAGGCGGCAGCCACTGTCTTAATCTGGAAGCTAACCTACGAATTCATTATATTGAAAGAAATATTACGGATTCTGCATCAGGTACATTTGCAAGTGGGTCTCTTTCCCAGGCTGCGCCAGGTGCCGAAATTGAAATTGATAACCGTGACCTTGGTACAACCATGTCTGGTGTACAAGGGATCATAGGTTACACGTTCTATTATTAAGTTTTAGATTCTGCATTCAAGAGGCCATTGCGGGGTGTTTTCTGCAATGGCTTTTTTTATGAGGAACATCTAGTACTATCAAACCTTAAGTCCAAATCATAAAGAATTGCCACCTTGTGAACTCGCTAAGGCCTTTAAATCCTTGTAATTTTTGATGTTTATAAACAAAATGTAGGTATGAAGTGGGTACTTGTCATCGAAAGTGAAGATGGGACATTTCGGGAGATACGAACCATCCTCTCTTCAATTGATGAAAATTTAAAAGCAGTTCAGTTAAAGACTGTCAAAGATATCACGAAGTGGTTTGAAACTGTTTTTTTAAAAAGAAACCAGAAGAAATCTGCAAGCGATGTTAAATATTTAGCCGATGTTTTGTCTAAAGACGAAGATGATATTGGTGATTTTCCTACGGAAGTCCCTATGGTGATTTCAGATCATCGAATTGTTGGCCCTAAACAAGTTTCTCTACTCGAAAAGCTCTCTAAATATTTTAAAAGTCAGAACCTCTTGGGTGGACGAGAACGATTAGGTGTTGTTTTCATTGCAAGAGAAGTGGAAGAGTTTAACGTTAAGCCCTTTTTAAACACGTTTTTTGACAATATTATCTATAAGCCATTTGACCGTTTGGTTTGTAAGGAGCGGTTAAAGTGGGCAATGCTTGGTTCTGAAGCGCTAAAAAATGAAGAGCTGTATAAAGAAAAGCCAGCCACACCAATTGAGATGTTAAAGGACTTAGATGTCGTGCAGCGCTCAGAAATTGGCTTTCAAACCATTGGCAACTCCAAAGATAGAGTTGGAAGTGTATCTAAATATTATGGCGATGTTTTTGGTACAGATGTGATGAATGGTGTCTTTGCTCGTTGTATTGATAGTCGTCAAAATCCTCAAAATTCAGAACAGTACATCAGTTCCTTTACTTACTTTGGAATAGGTTCTCAAAATATTAAAACCATCAAAAGTGGAATTGCTGAGTCAAATTCTAAGGGCCATGCTGAACTTCTTGATAAAGATATCGGTGCTACTGTTGGTTTGATTATTGTTTCTGAAGATCCTGAGATGAGTCGGAGAGCAAAGGAGACTCTTCAAGCCCACTATATGAATGCCTCCGTTGTTACCTACGAAAATCTCGTAGATTTTATTTTGGATTTGGATCCAAATTCGGCTGCCGAAGAATACAAAAATATTAATTACGACACCGACAAAAACGCTGATGAAATTCGATTGGTATATGACTCTAAGGGAGAAGTATTAATCGAAACGGAACCAAAAATTTCTGGGAGAGAAACTCTACTTGGATTTAACTATGATGAACTTTCGAGATTCAAAACACTATGTATGTCCGAAGTTGACCCAACACAAAGGCAAAAAGTTCAGAAGTATTGGATGCACCATGTGCAGAGTCGGTTTACTCTATCTGTTCGCAACACAAAGCAACGGGAAGTTGTAACTCTTTTAGAGAGTACGATGGAGTCGCAAAATGGTCGACCTCGTTTAGTTATCAAGTTTCGGCGGGCTTTTCACGAGGAAGTCGTTGATTATATGAAAGATAAGTCAGCTCTTCCTAAAGTTGTTCATGGGATTTTCTTTAGTAACCGTATCGCAAACTTAAGAGATCAAGGGTATTGGGTTGGCCTCAGGCAAAAACTGGTGCCCTTTGTTCGTGACCCTTCACACGTCAATGCTATTCCTTTTTTTGTAATAGGAACTTCGCCGATCATGCTTCATGAACAAGTTGACGAGTTGGCGGCATTTACTGATTATTTTCAAGACCCTCTAGATGTTCGTTATTTTAATAAAAAGTGTAAGATGTACTTGCCTAATTTGTTTGGGAAAGAGAATCCGATAAAAGTCGATTTTGAATCGGGGAACTATTTTGCGCAAAGAGGGATGCCAATCGAAGTGGAATTGGTATCTGAGGCGAGTCTATCGGTAAAAGGTAAAAAGCCATTTCGACCAGGTGAATTTAGAAAATTCTTACTCTATTCACCAAAACAAAATGAGCGCCCAGAACTTCTAGCCAAGTCTGTTGATTCAGAAAAAGAAAGTGGTGGCAGCGGAGCTTTTATCAACCATTTTACTTTTTTTGGTATGGACGACGGAATTAACAGATTTATTCGACAGTGGCTTCTAGAGCAATACCAGCTGACAAAAGAGGATCAAGAAAACTCTTGATCCCCAGATCTATTTTTTAAGGATAGTTAATAACTCTTCGTCCGGCAGTGGGTTGGATGGGACGATTGGTATTCGAGTATCTCTTTCTATAGTTCGTTAGTTGATCCATGGACATCTCCAATGGAGTATTGAGGATAACCCATCTTACATTTTCAGAACATGGTGGGGTTGTAAGTGAGCCCATGTATTCGTAATAGCTCAGTCTTTGGGGGAGGAAGTCGGCTGGGTTGAGCAAAGAGTCAGGTACTGGTGTTTGAATTCCGACCTGCTGTGGCCAGCGTTTAAACAACTCTGATGCTGGTGAGTAGGGTGAGCCGTCTTTAAAGAACACAGAGACGATTGCAACTTCTCCCTGGCTTGTTCTGTGTACCATTTGCATCTCGAGAGGGAAGCCTCTCTTGGATAATTTGTGTTCACTCGGAGACTTGAATTGAATATGGCTTAACTCATACTCTGAACCATTGATAACAAACTTATTGTTTTTCGAAAAGTTAACTCTTAAGGTCGAGCCGTCATCAATCAAAGACCAAAGAGAAGCCGAATAATTGAATGTGATCGGCTGTTCTTTTACAGGCTTTCTCCATTTTAAGTTTATTGGCGATTGTTGAGTTCCAGTTTTACATTTGGACCAAGCTGGATTTATGTCTCCCCAGTTAGCCGGACCTGTTTTCCCAGCGTAAGACCAGTTGGAACTGCTTTGCGGAGCAGTAGCAGAAACCTTTGCAGGTTCGCTAGTCTCTGACATTTTAGACATGAGGGCCGTTACTTGGACTTCTTTCTCCAGATTTTTTTGAGGAGAGGAGTCAACGGATCCAAAGGCTTTCGGTTGTTCTTCAGATTGCTTTTGAGTCTCGGTTGCTTGAGGTGCAGACTTCTTTTTTATCATTTTGCCGAGGCTAGAACAGTTAACATTAAGGATCAAAACTGCAGATAAAAACGCATAGTTTAGAAATGTTGTTGTTTTCCAAGATTTTGTCATATTGGTCCTCATTAACATTTAGAAAATTAATTTTTTCTAGATATGACAGTATTTTCATAAACTTGGTGCAAAAAGACAAATCTAATGAGACTTTAGGCTAGCTCAAAATTGCTCCTCGATGAAAAGATTTCAGTTAAAAAGTTAAAAATTAATGTCAGAAGTAAACCAGTCCTCTGAGGACTGAATCACAGGTTGGTATAGAGATTGTTATATTGTCTCTCTGTTGGTTTCAAAATTAATAGATGTTTACAAAAGACCAATCCAATCAAGGGGGATTTATGTTCATTCGACCATCGTTACACCTGGTTTGTTTGTCTGTGTGTTTTTTACTGAGCTTTATGGCGCAGAATGCCTACGCACTAAAGTGTAAAAGTAAAGAGTTTAAAGTTTTTTCAAGTGAATCTTCGTACAGTGACCTCGCAACCCAGGTCGAGCGAGAGTTATTGGGTAAATTAAGTAACGAAGTTGGTTCTGAATGGGTAGTCGAATATCAGCAGGCTTTGTCTGAAAGAGATTTCGCAAGAACCTTTAAGTTGGAATCTGAAGTGATGTTTAAAAAGCAAAATGCTCTCATTTTGCCACCAAGCATGAATAAAAATCGTTCAAGTCTATCGAATTCGCCTTCAGTTGAGACTTATATTTTAACTTTAAAACACATAAAAGCCGCTCCCCATAGATTTGTGCTTGAGGCTTTCGAATCCTACAAGAGGTTTTGCAAACTAAAAAATACTGAAAACACTGATCTTGTGAAACTGCAAAGGAGTTGGAGCCTGGAGTATAGCGGATTTAGTGACTATCATGTTCCCGTTTTTGTAGATGGGCTAAAGTTGTCCTCGTCATCTACTGTAAAAGGTTTTGGAAAATACCTTTCGGATGCTCATAGACTCTTTTATGGAGAATTGGGTATCGAAAAAGTTCCACAAGGAGCCATTGAGCAGTTTGTCTTGGATTCAATGTTGGTCTTAAATCCAAAATGTGAGTCATGCAGGGATATTTCATTGCTCTCTGGGCATAGTCCAAAGGCCTTTGATAGTATGGGGGAGATTGCCATAGAGCTAGGACCTTCCGGACTATATCGACGTATTTCCCATCCAGAATTTGAGTTCGTTGACTTTGGAAAAGGAAATGTAACCGTTCAAGTAGAGAGTCTTTTAGGAGAAAAATTCGTTAAGTCTCAAAAAATTCGATTAAAGTTTGTTACTGATCGAGAGGGGACCCTTGAAAAAAATAATCCTTACGGTTTGCGCCTAGTCAATATTGAGATTGATGAAATATTTGAAGCTGAGAATAGGGTTCTCGATTAAGTTGAAAGCCATTTTGCGAGTTCAGGACTCACTCGTTTGAGTTCCTGATTCCTTGAGCGATCTTTTGAAGCAATAGTTTCTGCAAGAATGTGTTTATGTGACTCTTCGAGGTTTTCAGAAAGCATAAAGTGAAGGCTGTCGTTAGTCGAATCCAAAACAAATTTCCAGATCGACTTTTCAGGGTGATTTTCTAGATATTCCATACCTTTCTTGTGGCAAAGAACCAGTTGCTCTTTTGCGGATTCCTTTAAATCTTGTGAAAGAACTTGGGAGCGATAATGGTCAGGGTTGTAGAGGTTTATAAGGTTTGGAAAAGGGGTTATGTTTTTGAATTGCATTGTATAGTCAAAAATATCTCTTATATTTAAAATATTATAAATTTGTACAGTAGTGGCAAAAGTGAGTTCTTGTAAGTTGAGTTCCGAAAACTCATTATCCATTTCGCGTAACATTTTATCTGTTTCGGTCCAAGTTGAAGGATACCTAATATAATCGTTCAAAACTCCGACGGCATCGATCGATGCAAATACTCGAACTTCCTTAAACTGAGTCCAAAGTTTTTTGATCTTTGGTGTTAAAATTGTCATATTTGTATTGTAGGTAAGCGAAATGTTACTAGCACATCCCACTTCAACACATCTTTCCAGGAGTTGTGTCATTTGTGGGATTAAAAGTGGTTCACCACCAGCAAAGTGCAGATGTTCTAGGTTTGGAATCTGTTGCTCAAACTTTTTCCAAATTTCTGAGTTTTTGTACCAGTCATAACTTGCAAACTCTTTCAGTTTTTTATCAGTGACTTCAAACCAATTATGTTTGACCTGATTCCATTCCTTAATCCATTTAGAAGAAGACTTTGGATTGCACATTCGACAAGCCAAATTGCACAAATTCCCCAGCCTAAAATCCGCTGATTTAATTTGTACTTCTTTTAGCTCTCCATTTTCTAAAGTATTTTGTTTCATCTCATCAATTTGAAAACGAAATCGATTGTTTTCTGCAATACGACGACTAATGCCGTTACCATTTTCCGATTCCAAGCATCTCGTGCAGAAATCTGGCCACTCACCCTCAATCATTTTTTTACGGACTTTTTTCATGAAGGAGCTATTCATTATATCTTCGTCTGAAGGAGAGGATTTAATATTCATAGGGCGTCCGAAGCCATTTTTTACATCGTTATTAAACTCTTCACTGACACAGCAAACTTGTATCTCTCCACCAATATTAGTGAATCTATGGATCCAAGGGAGAACACAGAAAGATTTTGAAATTCTGTCTCCTGCAGACGAGTCAAATTCAGACAAAAGCGACCTCATTTCAATAATGGCCTAGGTTGTCAAACTGGCCACCATTTCACTATTATAGTTGTTTTCCCCTAAATGTTTAAGTGAAATGAGTATATGAGCCTCTTGTCTCGCATTCAACGTGAGCTAATAAAATTTCGGACCCAAAGAGTTTCTCAAAGTTTTTGTGTGCTTCCTTGGACCCATCTTTACGTTAATAATAGCGGTGAGATACACGCCTGCTGCATGGCTGAATATTATGGTGATGGAGCCGATTCTGACTCAAAGAAAATTTATGCCTACGAGAACGGTGCTATTCCCAAGGCTTGGAATTCAGATTATATGCAGTCAATAAGACGCAAAATGCTAGCGGGTCAGCGACCTAGGGAATGTGAGCGTTGTTTTACGGATGAAGATCATGGTTTGAAGAGCTATCGATTGAGTCAGAATGAAATCCATGGCCACCACTTGAATTGGTCTACAATCCAAGAGTCCAAGCAAGAGTTAAATATCAGGTTTCTTGATATTCGCTTGGGTAATATGTGTAATTTGGTTTGTCGAATGTGCCATCCAAGCGCTAGTCGAAAGTGGATTCCAGAATGGAATCAATTGTTTCCTGATGCACTGGATGATCAGGAACAAAAAACTCTTAAGTTAGACTGGTTTGAAGATGACCTCTTTTGGTCAAATCTAAATCCGTATCTGGAGCAGATTAGGTCGGTGCATTTGGCTGGTGGTGAGCCTTTGATGACTAAGAAGTCTTTTGAGTTTTTAAAAACATTAATTGCCAAAGGCTACGCCAAAGATATCAACCTGACATATAATACTAATTTTACCCTTCTGCCTGAATTTGCCTTTGATCTTTGGAAAGAGTTTAATTCAGTCACTCTTATGTTGAGCATCGATGGCTTCGATCAGGTGAATAAATACATACGGTATCCAGCGAATTGGGATGAGATAGCTAAAAATTTCCGCAAGCTAGTAAAATATCAAAAAGAACCTTGGCTTATGAAACCTAAGATAGTGACGACTGTTCAGGTCTTGAATGCGTTCGATCTCGTAAATCTTTGGAAGTTTCTTAATGACCTACCCTTAGAATTGTATCCCAATTTCCACTTGAACTTAGTTAGCGAGCCAGAATGCTATAGTGTTCAAATTCTGCCCAAAGACATTAAAGATGATCTACGAAAGGAGTGGTTAAGTGGATTGGATATGTTCAGGGCGAAAAGATTTAATTCCATTGACTCATTTAAGCTCTATTTAAATATGAAAAAGAATATTGTAGGCCTCATAAAATATATGTACTCCGAGTCCAGAGAAGATCTTATTCCTGAGTTTGTAAGGAGAACTAGAGTCCTGGACAAGACTCGAAATGAGTCACTCGAACAGATAATTCCTAAATTAGAACGTACGTTAAATAAGTCCTCGTAATACGGGGATTAAGGGCTAGTAAAGAGTTAAGATTTCCTTTAACACCTTGTCTCATGTTGAAATTTTGTGGTTCTCTAATGTCAAGAACGGCACACAAGTAGCTTTTTTTTGGACTTGAACGCTAGATCTGTTATAGTTTAATTAATCTTGAACAGGAGGCTTCACATGAAGCTGGGAAAATACATTAAGACGATTTCAGTCATTCTTTTCTCTGGGGCTTTTTTGCTCAGTCTGAATTCGTTTGCTAATAGCGAGAAAGAGTTGCTGATCGCCAGTATGAAAGGTGATTCTGGGAAAGTAGACAGTTTAATCTCTGCCGGGATCAACGTAAATTTTTCTAATGGCAAGGGGCTGACCGCTCTCATGTTAGCGTCGCTTAAAGGTCATGACTCTATAGTAAGTAAACTAGTTAATTCAGCTGCTGACTTAAATCAGAAAGACTCATCAGGTTTAACTGCATTAATGGCAGCATGTAAGCAAGGCCATGTATCAGTAGTTAAAACCTTGATTGCCAAAGGGGCCGATGTGAATGCGGCAAATTCCCAAGGAATGACATGCCTCCATATGGCAGCCCAAGGTGGTAAAAAGGGCGTGGTTGAAGTGGCCATTGCTAACGGCGCTGATAAGAGTGCTAAATCATCTGCTGGTTTAACAGCGGCGGACGCGGCTAATGTTTCTAACCACGCTGATATTGCTAATATCTTGAAGTAAATCAAGCTTTCGCTTTTTAATAAAACCAATATTTTTTGCCGATCGCTCCCAGAAATGGGGGCGATTTTTGCTTTTATATCTGATGGACCCTTTAAGCTAGGGTTAAGCAGGGCTAAGTACCTAGAATTAGGAAGATATAGAAGTGAAATCTGATTGGACTTTATACATATGGACCAAAATTGCGTTGCTCGCATGTATAGGTCTATTTTTATGGGCAGATGCAGATGCACGTATAGATCCAAATGCTGTGTCAGATGCACCGGCAAGATTAAGATCTAAGTTTATCAATCCAGCAGAAAACTCTCTTAAGCTGAATTGGGGAACGAGTCTCACACGTCGTGAGGTGGCCTTCTTTATCATCTTTCGGAATGATGTTCGTATAGGTACCTCTCGTAAAACGACCTTTAGAGACATGAATCTGGAGCCTGGAAACTATAGGTATAAGGTCGTTGCCCAGAAAACCAGTGGAAGGCTCTCAAAGGTCTCTCAGATCCACTCAGTTCGAGTAAAAGCCGATTACGAGTTCTAATTGAGCTAGACTGTCTTATTAGCATACACCTGATCATATTGTTACACTCAAAAAGGATAGGCTTGCTTAGAGTCTGGCAACATCTTTGCTTTATCTATTATCGGGGTTTGAATTCGACAAAATGGGAACTATCAAAAATCTTCGTTTAAAAAGTTACTGTTAACCCAGTGAACCCACATTGGGAGGGGCGGTGTTATACCGTTTTCAAGGGAGCCATGATGGCTCCCTTTTTTTATTTCAACTTAAACTCACTGAAAAGTGGAAAAGGGCTAAAAGGATCTGCCCAGGAAATCTCATTAACCTTAGGCGAATAGTATTGAGTGAGTACGTCCTGGCCAAGGGAAATGAAGTACTTTTCCTTGAGTAGACTTTGATGGGCTTTTTTATAAAAGCTAGCTTTCCGATCTATTCTCTTTTCGCTTATTGCAGAATCGATGAGAGTCTTAACTTTTTCATTTTTATTTTTAGAGAGCCTGTTTTCTCCATAGAAGCTTCTAAAAAAAGATGATGAACCATCAAGAAGTGGGCTGAATGATCCCGTAGAATCAATTCCAATAAGAGTGATTACAGGCTTGTGAGAAAGAACGAGTTCAGGTGTTTTCTCGAAGGGTATATATTTAACATTTATATTAAATGGCAAGTCAGTGGTCTTCGTATGAAAAAAGAAAGCCAATTCTTTAACCTTTTTTTCGTCAAAATGAATGAGCTCGAACTCGGGTTTTTTGCTAAAGCCGTGGGACTCAAAGTCTTCACAGTTGTGTGGCGAGGGTGAATTTACATTATAACCCAATAGCTCTTCTGGTAACAGGCCTGGAACATTTTGTAAGTTGAGTCCATAAACCTCGCCCAATGGTAATCGGGATAGACACGAATATATGAAAGAGCGATTTTTTTCGGAATAGTTCCCAAAAAAGAGTATGTAGCTCTTCAAAGATGGGCGTTGGACCCTTTTAAAGTTGATCTTTCGGCCAGGAGGAATCTTGAGTTGATAAACGTGATTTAGATCATCTATTTTTGCCAACTCGTCCTCATCCCAAGAGTCTTCGAATTTAATAAATTCGACCCTTTGGATAGAGCTTGGGAAGAAACCGTTTGCGTCCAACACCAAGCGGTCATTTGTAGAAAACTTAACTCGATATGGGCCTACTCCGATGGGGATGTCTTTGTGTAAACTATCTTTCTGAAAAAGACTGGTAGAAACGCTAGTTAGCTTGCGAAAATAATCAGGGTCAGAGTCTTCGAGCTCAATATTCACGCAAAGGTTCTCGCCCGTTATGCTCACAATTTTCTGTAAAGGAGAAAGTTCATCATGAGCTTTCTTGATTGAGCTTATGAAATCTTCAAGTTCTACTGCCTTACCCGTAAAAAATTTGAGATTTGGTTTAAGACACATTTTATATTGTTTAGAAGTAGAGTCTGTCGCTTTGGATTTTGATTCGTCGAGAATTCTTGATTTGAGCTGATTGCGCCCAAAAATTTCAAAAAATGGAATGTAAAGCTGGAGCATGATGAGTTGGTTCGTATTGACCTGATTTTTCCACGGATCCAAAACTTTAGGAACAAGTCTTAATGCAACTTTGTAGCTCTTAATTTTTGCCGTTTTAAACTGGCAAGAGTTAAGTAGAGTGCTAAAGAGGACCGCTGCGGTTAGAGCTACTAAAAGTCTTTTCATGGGTTTTTAGTAAAATAATCGACACAAAAGTGGCAAATAGTTTTTGGGTTTTGCGAAAAATT
>CAZFYV010000069.1:0-13856 GCA_964523195.1 uncultured Pseudobdellovibrionaceae bacterium | reverse complement strand
CATTCGACTCTTTACTATTTTCCCACTAGGACTATTTTACTGTTGGAGAATTCACAAAGCCGAAAATAAGTACTTTGTCTATCCAAAGCCTGTTGGTCAACAGTCCTTACCTTTCAAAAAAGCTGGCTTTGGAGAGGAAGACAATCCCCTTAGCGTTGGCGGAGATGATTTCAGAGGCCATGCCAACTACCAACAGGGCGAGAGTCAAAAGCATATCGACTGGAAAGCCTTTGCCCGGGGAAGACCTTTAATGGTCAAAAAATTTGACCTAGGCGACCCACGAATTCGTCATCTCAGTTTTGATGAAGTTCAAGGAGGCACTCTCGAAACAAAGTTAAGACAACTTTCGTCATGGATCTGGAAATGTCACCGAAATCAAGATGTCTACCAACTCAGTTTAAAAAACAAATCTACTGAACCAGGACTTGGAATCCACCACCTAAAAGAATGTCTTGTTATGCTGGCCCATGTGGAGAATGACAAATGATCGAAGGACGAATCAATACCAAAATTCGTATTTGGATCTTTCTCCTGGTGATTTTTCATATTGCTCTCTACAGTCTCGATATTCCTGTTTGGGTCACTGCTGCTTCTGCATTAGCTCTAGTCTATCGCTACTTTATTGAAACTCAAAAAGTAGGACTTCCAAAACTTTGGCTAAAAATCCCATTGGTTTTAGGGGGAACTGCTGGAGTTCTGCTAACCTACAATACTATTCTCGGCCAAGAACCAGCCACATCTCTACTAATAATTGCTGTATCTCTAAAAGTCTTAGAGTCAGTAAAGTATCGAGACGCAATTTTAGTTTTATTTCTTTGCTACTATTTGCTTATGGGAAAACTCCTTATAGTGCAGAGCTTTGTAATGACCATCGTTCTGGTCGCTGATGTTTTATTAATAACACTTGTCATTTTGTCTATTCATCAACAAAAGAGTGCTGATCGTTCATGGAAAGAACTCGTAAAACCCATTAGCCTTATGGTTTTGAAAACTTTGCCATTTCTCATTGTCATGTTCTTTCTATTTCCACGTTTTTCTACGGGCTTTTTTCGATTACAAACTCCGCCTCCAGCAGGCACTGGCTTTAGTGACAAACTCGATCCAGGAGATCTCTCAAGCCTGGCCCAATCCGATCGACTTGCTTTTCGAGTGAAGTTCTTATCGGAGAACAAGGTGCCTATGAGTGAACTTTATTGGCGTGGCGGAATTCTCTGGACGAACAACGAAATGACATGGACTCGAGATGACAAGTCAGATCTCAAAGCTCCGCAGCTACTAAAAGTAGATAAGAAAAAAATGATTGAAACACAGATTTCTCTAGAACCTCAATATGGCAAGTTTCTATTTGCCTTAGATCGACCTTTAAGGCTTTGGTTTAACGATCCAATCAAGAATAGAAAACTTGAGTACCGACGAGGTCAAGTTTATCAAACACCCATTAATGTATCCCAAAGACTTCTATACTTCAATCGTTCGGACATAGTCGCCAAAGACCGTCCGCTAACTGATGAACAAAGAGAACGTTATCTTCAAGTTCCTAGACAACCTAGCACTCAGATGTCTGAACTTTTAGAGAAGCTCAGTGAGGGAGCAGACAACAATTTACAGAAATCTCAAGCCATTATCGACTATCTCAACAGAAATGATTTTAGATACAGTCTTGAGCCAGGTGTCATGACCAGTAAGACCATTGATGAGTTTGTATTCAATAAAAAAGTTGGGTTTTGCGAACATTTTTCAGCGGTCCATGCTGGTATTTTGCGATGGATGGGCGTCCCTGCACGAGTGGTTGTTGGTTTTCAAGGGGGTAAATACAACGACATTGACGAATACTACTTCGTCACAGATAAAGATGCCCACGCTTGGACTGAGTTTTGGAGTGACGAACAATCGAGATGGATCAGGTCAGACCCTACAAGTGGAATCGCCCCACTGAGAAATCAAATGGGTGGCCAAGACTATTTTAGTTTAAGTGAGTCCCAAAGGTTATCAGGTCTACCCGCTGACCAGCTACTTCTCATCAATCGCCAAGGCTTTGGTAAGTTCATTTATAGAGCTAAACTCTATGTGGATGCCGCTGCCAATAGATGGAACCTTTTTCTTTTGAAATACGACTACAACTACCAACGAAAACTATTTAAGAGCCTTGGATTTGGAAACCTAAGTAAACTATGGCTTTTTGTTTTTTCGGTGGCTTTATCTCTTGTATTCTTTTGGTGGTGGAGAAAACGAGCTCAAAACTCTGGCCAAAAGAAAAGCCAAGCCGAAAAGAACTTCAATAATGTCTGCCTTTTTCTTAATCAAAAGGGCTTAATCCGCGCTGGACACGAAGGACCTCTCGACTTTAAGGCTCGAATTATTGATGCCTATCCTGAACAAGAAAAAGTGATCAATGAATACTTCGATACTTATATGGAAATTCAATTCCAAGAGTCCCACAATGACACCAAAGTTTTGAAACTTCGCTCACAAAATCTTCGACGCGAAATACGACCTTTACCGCAGATTTCGCAGCCCTAAAACGCTAATATCTCTATAAAACTCGCCTTATTTACTTCTCGAGATGGCACCTCCTTCGCATTTAGGAGGGCCCAAGACTAGAACACATAAATCTGATTTTATATGCCAATGGCGCATTACAAAGAGAGGCACGAGTGAAGAATCCACGGTCATTTTTTGTCACCTATAATTTACGACTACTGACTCTATTTTTAGCTGGCTTTTTGATTTTATCCTCAAATCAAACTGCCCATGCTGGTGATGAAAACGCTCTTTCGGTGACTGTTTCTGAAGGTCAACTCGTTCCTGTAACCGACGTTCCCGAAGTCCGAAAGAAACGAGAACTTCTTAAACTCCTTTCTGAAGGTCGTAGTCTTAGCCTTCAAGAGTACAGATATTTAGCTGTTTCCAGCAGATCTACACGCAATGCCCTTCTTCAATTTGTACAAGCTAATCCTAGTGAAACAGGTGTAAATAGAGACATCCTTAACTTAATCATCGAACACAGACTCAGCCGTGGCTCAATACCTATTCTTGCTGAAACGATCGCCGCCTTAGAAGATGACAATCTTATTTCCGAAATCCTTATGCATCTTAGCTATCATAGATCCGATCATTCGATTCGACTTTTAGCAAGACTTGCAAGCCAATTCCCAGAAAGCAGAAAACACCTCAATGACTTAGCATTCGAACTACTTCTAAAAAAAGGGCCCAAAGCCCTTAAACATTGGCGATTAATCGCTCAAACCGATATTTCACAATACGAAGACGATCGAGATGCTCTAGATTATGCTAAATTAAGCGGTTTTTCGCAGGACCAAATTCAACGAGCACAAGCTGCTGCAGAAACTTTCGCATGGGCCGACAACTACAATATACGAAATCAAGAAGTGAGTGCATGGCTCTACTCTCTTTTCCTTTTTGACCAAAACAATATCACACCAGCAAATGGCCCAGGCATACAAGCTCAAGCGCAAAGCCTTTCTACTGAGCTGCCAAAAACCTACGAAATCAGAGGACTCCTAGAACAGCAAACTCCAGCGGCTAAAAAGGGGTTAGTTGAATGGATTCGTGATCCACGGGCTAATGATCTTCAAAAAATGACCTTGTTTCAGCTTATAGCCCAAAAGGCTTTTAGCGAAACTACACTTGTTGGAGAAGGTGGTAGTTCCGAGTCGGTTTTAAAGTTCGATGCTAAGACCATAGAACTCTTTGGAGAAATCATTGGCGACGGAATGCGAGCAGAGGATCTGATTAAATACCAATCCTTTTTTGTTCCGCGCGATATGATTCCAAATGACCTGGGAAGGGCCAAGCTCTACCTCCTCGCCAATGCTCTGATAAAATCTCCAAATTTAGAAATCTACGAAGATGGAAGTGATGAGCAAGAAAACGCCCGCCAAAAACAAGATTTCCTCATTGACCAAATTTCAAAACACTTGAAGCAAGATGTTGAAGTTCTTAACTACATAGTAGGATCTAAAAACCTGCCCTCCTACGCGAAAGCACAAATCAATGGTCTTATTCTCCAGCAAAGTCTCTCTTTTGTTAAAATTAAAGCCCCTTGGCAGAAGTCAGATTGGTTTTCGAAAGAAGAAACGATCGAGTTTGCACACAACACTGCAATTGGTGTCGGTCTTGGTGTTCAAGCTGTAAGATCAGGCATTCGATCCACCAAGATTAAACGTGGTAAACCCTACGATTTTTTTAGATTTCAAATTCAGACTTACCTCTTTAAAAAACTTCTTTCGGTTGCGGAAAAACCTCTAGCCGATCGCATTTTAGCCCTTGAGGATGCAGTCAAAGAAATTGATAAATTCTTAGATACTCCCACAAAAATAATATCTGTTAATACCAAAGAGGAGCTCGAAGCTCAGTTCGCGACTCTTGAATCAGAGTACAAATACCTTAATGATGAGATGGAATTTGACAAACTCCTTAGCGAGAGAACTCCAGTGCAACTTGATGTTGCCCCAGAACTCGTACCTGATCTATTGGCTTTCTCTGAAAAACTCAGAGATCTTGACTATTATATCGATGAATTCGGTTTTAAAGGTTATGTTACAGACGTCTTATCTGAGGATAGTCCACTTGGTCGTTTTGCTCGACAAAAAGTTGCGGAAGAAGACTTCTTAAAGAAAATGATAGCTGAAGAAATCTCAAAAGTATTTAACAAAGACGTCTACGACGAGCTAATGCTTAAGGCAAGAGACTTACTCGCTAGTAAATCAGATATCATTAAAGACCCTGCCCTTCGCAGAATGTTGATCCTATTTATCGAAAACTATTACTTAAGCTGGGAATTTGATGAAGCTAAAAACATATTAAAACGAATTATGGAAAGACCTGACAAGAGACGAATTGTCGATGTCCTTGGACTCGTAATCTCTTACTCTGGACCACTATTCTTAAAAGTTCTTCAAATTGTAAGCGGGCTACCGATTAAATCTGATGAAATCAAAGAAATCCTTGAGCCGCTTTTGGAGAACAATGTTCGTTCAGCTTTTGAAAATGTAAGGGATGACCTACAACCCCCTATTGGATTCGATTTTATAGAGGGCTGGGAGCAGGACCCCAATCAGAGATACGGTCCCGTCGGAACCATGGCTGAAACCAGATTCCTAAAAGTTGTCCCTGAGGGAACTCCATTTGAAGATCAAATCAACTCACTTGTTCAAGAAATTGCAACGCGAGTTCGAAGACACAAAATTCAAGATCAACTTGAATCAGAAATTGATAGAATCCTAACTACCATCGAAATACTTGATAATGACCCTATAATGGCTAAAAACGGATTTCCTAAACTCTTACCGATTGTGAAAGATGTTATCGAAATTACGAAGGAAGAACTATTTATTGAAAAGACAATAGCCAACCAAGAGCGAGGACGCGTGACCTATACTTCGAGTCACGAAGGCACTATTAAGATTACTAAAAGTCATGTAGCCAAAGTTCAAGCCAGTGGGTCATCAGAAGATGTCAACTACGACGACCCAATGATGAACAATGAAGAAGTTATCATTTCTCAACTTACTGGTGACGTAGGAACAAAGCACGAAATGAAAGTTAATTTCTTAGTGGCTGAAAATATCCCGTCAAGAGATGAAACCAAAACCCAACATATGACAAAACAGCCCGGTATCAGTTATCAGAAGTTTATTAAAGATGGACGCAACCACCTTGTATCACAATTTATAGCTGAAAAACTGGCCGTGAAATGGCTGGGTGAAACACTTTTTAATAGCAGATTTTTCCATGCTGATCTTCACGCTGGTAATATAAAAATCAGCAAAGTTGACGAAAACGAATACGACGTCTCTCTTTTAGATTTCGGACTGGCAGGTGATATAACCAAAGATCAAACTGAAAAATTAATCGAGCTTGTACTCGCCTCAACAAACTCTAGTGATCGAACAACAATTGCAAAGATCTTTCATGAACTCGCAGAAGACACTCCAAAGGGACACTCTGTAGAGGACTTAGCAGAGGCTCTCGAAAGACACTACGAATTTGCCATAGAATTGCATAAAAACTCTTACTTAAAGAAGCACAACAGCCTAGATGGATATCAACCCAAGACGATCACACTTGCAGATATACTTTTAATGGCAATGATTGAAGGCTATAAATTGCCTCAAGACTTTACAGCTGCAGTTCGCGGATTATCTGCTATTCAAACGCTTCTCAAAGCGTCCAATTCGCAAAAAACGATTAAGGACTTCCTAGGACCGTTAATTATGGAAAACCCAGGTTCTGCAGCCGGAGTCTACCTCAGAATCAAAGGCCGCAATATTATGAAGTCAATTACCGGTCTTGATTTGAATCTTGGGTCTATTTTTGGTGGGAGTTCAGATGAAGAAGCCAAAGAAGAGCCACAAGCAGAGGATTGGGAAGAAAAACCTGAAGTAGACCTAGACTCAGATGCTTTAGAAGTTGCTCGAAACACTGTAGACACTCCAACCGAAGAAACAATGGAGCAAACAGCGATAGATACCGAGACCCTAGGTTTAGAAACCCCAGAGGGAACAATTGCTGAACCTAGCCCCGAAGCTGAAGAGTCAACCAGCAGCGGATGGTCTTTGCGTCGAATGATTGGCAAATGGTCAGGAAAAACCGATAAACCTGCCGCAGACAAAACCAAAGAACCTGGAGAATCCTGGTCTGACAGTTTAAGGCGCAGACGCTCACAAGTCGTTGAAGCAGGCGGTAGTATCGTCAACACTGGGAGTGATCTGGCAGCTAGAGCTCGCAATTTACTTGGAAAAGCACCGACCTGCGAAACTCAATTTGCTCCATAAATCTAAAAATATCCTGTTTAGAACCTAACAAGGTCTTGATTGACTCGAGGCCTTTCAGCCTAGAAAAATAGGTCCAGTTCGATTTGCAAGACTGGGCCTCAGTTTTGCAATTTAGATGGACATAGATCTACACCAGGGGGAACTATGGAAATCGAACAACTTGAAACAAACCAAGAACAGAGTCGTTACGGTACATATTTAAAAGCTATGGATGAGTGCCCACTGTGCTCTACTGAGCTGGAAATACAGTACAGAGTTGATAAACAAGAAGATCAAGTTGTTGAAGAGGCCCACTGCCCTTCCTGCAAAGTGAAATCTGTAAGCAAAACCCACTCACTACAATAGGCATCTTTTTTTGACAGATTGACCGTCATGAAATTGACGGTCTTCGGATAAATCGTCGGATCTTTGGCGCCTATACCTCAAAAAAGACTTTTGCATTCTCCTGAATTCGATCCCTGGTATCGAGTTCGAATTCGCGAGGAATCATTTCTAAAAACTGCTTAAGCACAATTTGATTCCGCTCACTCCTTCCAAAATCGGATTTCACAAAACACCCCATTGAACAGGCAGCAACAATTTGCCCCAAAGAAAAGGCCAACTCCCGAGCTCCGGTCTGCAGCGATTCCGGACTCTCACTCAGCGCTTTCTCAACATATTTCATGACTGCAGTGAGACGATCAAGAATTTGTTCTTTAGATTTCGAATCCATATTTTCACAATGGGAGCGAACATAACTGATTAATGGCTCAAACCCACCTTCTTTTTTCATCACCCTTAGAACATCAAGGCTTAAAATATTGGTCGTACCTTCCCAAATCGGAAACACTTGGCTATCACGAAGAAGTCGTGGAATTTCTGTATCCTCTATATAGCCAGCGCCACCAAAACTTTCACAGATCTCACTAGCCGACTGAACCGCAACTTTGGCTGTCCACAGTTTTAGTATGGGAGTAAGAAGTCTTAACATATATAGATCTTGCTCGGTGGCTTTACCAGTTTCCTCTAGCCCCAAAAGGTGTGCCGTCTTTAAAAGCAGATGAATCTGGGCTTCCAGCACCACCTGTATGCGACTGAGCTGCTTAATGTGTAGTCCGTGATCTCTTATTTCTTTTCCAAAGGCTCTTCTTTTTTTCGCATAGTCCCTGGCGAGTGAAACTGCTCTTTGTAATGTTCCAACTGAGCAAGCCGAATTATAAATTCGAGTTATATTTAAAACGCTGGAAATCGATTTCACTCCGTGACCAATTTCACCAATGAGGTGAGCCCGACTCCCTTCAAGATTTAGTTCTGCCGTTGGGAGAGCTTTGGTTCCCAATTTATCTTTTAATCGATTGACATGGATATGATTGAGGCTCCCCTGCTCATCTCTAATTTTCATGCAAAAAAGTGAAATACCTTTGTCCACGTCACCTTCCATGACTCGCGCCAAGGCCATAGTGACTTGCCCCGTAACTGCAGACGTAAACCATTTCGTTCCAAACAATCCATACTCTTTGCCATCAATATGCTGAGCAATAGTTTCTAAGGTTGAAACATCGGATCCTCCGGTTCGCTCGGTCATCCACTGGCCAGCGGTATAAAATGTTTTAGGATCTCGAGATATCAGTGCTTTAAATATCTTTTGATCGACATAATCCGGAGCAAAGATTTCTAGAACTCTTGCCGAACCATCAGTCATTGCTAAAGGACAGGTAACAAAGGCCGACGAAGGGTGAAGAACCGCAAGACGGATCATTTGATAAACTCTCGAAAACTCCTCATACTTTCGTTCATAACCAGCAGCAACGATTCCATCTTCAGCAACCATTCCATGCATTTGATCCCAAGCAGGATGTACTTTTATCTCATCAATTCGCCTTCCCCATGGCTCGTAGGGAATATGCTCTGGATGATTGTTTTCGGCCATCAAAGATAAAGGGTGATATACATTAATAACTCGATCCCCAAATTCTTTGAATCCTAACTCATCGGCTTTCAACTCTCCTTTTGAAGCCCATGACAACCACTGTGTAAACAATGGAGTCTCAGTGATTGCATTTTGCAATTGTGGAGGATCTTGAAAAAAACGACTCATCATTTGCTCCTTTTAAGCCCCTATCAGCAGACCAATTTGAGTAAAATTCTACCGGTATTGTTAGGATGCTGTAAAGCCATGCAAAGTGCCGTTTTATCTTGTCACGAGGGAGGCAGATCACTAGTATGGGGTACTTTTTCAACTAAGATGAGGTGCAGAATGATAAATCATTTAAGAACTCAGTTTATGGCTTTGATAGCCCTTACTTTTATTTTAGCGCCAGTCCTTGTGGACGCTAAAGATGCTAAAGATGCTAAAAAGGGAGCAAAAAAGATGGATAATAAGGTTGTTGTTGTAATGGATACTTCAATTGGGGGCCCAATTGAAATCGAACTCTTCCAAGATAAAGCTCCTGAGTCGGTTAAAAACTTCTTAGCCTATGTCGACGAAAAGTTTTACGACGGAACAATTTTTCACCGCGTCATAGATAACTTTATGATTCAAGGCGGCGGATTCACCAAGGATATGGGCAAAAAAGAAACCAAAGCTCCTATCAAAAATGAAGCGACCAATGGTTTAAAAAACGAAAACTATACTCTGGCCATGGCTCGTACCCAGATCGTTGATAGTGCTACGGCTCAGTTTTTTATCAATGTTAAAGACAATGGTTTTCTCGATCATAAAGACACTTCGATTCGCGGATACGGCTATGCTGTTTTCGGAAAAGTAGTAAAGGGAACGGAGATCGTGGACAAAATCAAAGCCGTAGAAACTCATACTGTATCACAGTACGAAAATGTTCCTAAAACACCAGTTGTTATTAAATCGATTAAAAGAAAATAACTCTAACTGAGGGTTGATCCAACAACATGGGTTTCGAAGATCAAATAGCAACGTTTTTCCAAGGTTACGCCTACCAACCAATGTGGGTTTATGTTGGAGTCGTTGTATTCATGTTTCTTTCAAGTTTTGGACTTCCTCTCCCGGAGGAAGTCACACTTGTGAGTGCAGGTCTCGTTGCCTATATGGCCATGCATCCCGACAAATACCCTCCACCGGACGAAGGCACCCCTGTTAACGTTTATGTTTTGGCCGTAGTCTGCTTCATAGCTGTTATCGCTTCTGATTATTTAATCTATTGGATTGGGAAGTACTTTGGACGGCCATTATTAAAAAAACCGAGATTCAAAAAATACTTCCCACCATCAGTCGTTACCCGAATTGAAAACTGGGTTCAGGCCTACGGCGCTTGGGCCGCAGGACTCTTTAGATTTACACCTGGCTTGCGATTTCCAGGGCATATGATGTGCGGAATGATGTCTCTTCCAACTTGGAAGTTTCTTGCCGTGGATGGGACTGCAGCTCTTCTGACTGTTCCGACCCAAATCATTTTGGTGGCTTTTTATGGAGAATTCATCCTTACCTACTTTGGAAAGTTCAAGTTTGTGATCGGTGGAGTGCTCCTCGCTATTCTAATATTCGTCGTGGTTAGAAAGTTCATCCTTTGGAGAACTCGGCCAACCTAGCCTAGTAGACAATAATTGCGCATAAATTATCGCCTTATTTTAGGCGTTTAGGCACTTGTCAAAAAGTTCGACGGGCGTAAATCCTTAAACAATCTTGTAAACCCTATTTACAGGAACCCTCTATTTAAAGCTGTTTAGAGCTGGTCTGATTATTGGAATACTAAGGCGTACACGGTGAAAGAGGAGAGCGAATTTGGCAAAACTTAGAACCATTATAGTTCTACTGTTATTTTCCATGGTCGCAATGGCCCAGGGAGAACCCCAGACAGGGGGCTCTCACCTGGCCACATTTAAGGCTTCATGGGAATTGTTTAAATCAGGGCACTTAGAAGACTCTAAGCGAATCGCAAAAAAGAGTTGTGACAAAGGCTATATGCCCAATTGCTTTATTGTCGGAAAAGTTGAAAACAGTATAGGCAATTCAGAACCCGCTAAGAAATTCTTTAAATATGCATGCGACAATAGACATTTTGCTTCTTGCTATGAATTGGCAAACATACAAGCAAATCAGAACAATGTTCGCGAAGCTATGAAATTGTATCAAATACTCTGCGAGTCGGCAGGTTACGGTTTAGGATGTTATCAAGTTGGCAAGCATAAGCTTGCACAACGCAAACGCTTGGCAGCTCAAGTGGCTTTTGAAAAAGGCTGTCTAGCAATGAAATCCCACGAGGGTAGCTGTTTTTACTCATGGTATACAGCTTGGCTCAATGGAAACACGGACGGCCGCATTCAGTTAACAAATGAATGTGTAAAGGCTGGTCATGTTGCTGCATGTATTCTAGCAGCAAGAGCCCACGAGATTTTTAGAAACGCCAGTGCAGTTGAGCTTTTCTACAAGATCATCGATACTAAGTGTAAAGATGAACCTTCAGCTCACTGCCAGACTTTGGCGGAATTCTACCTAAGGAAAGGTAGAAAGGTACAAGCGATATCAATGTACGAGTATCTTTGTAACAATCGCGACAAAATCAGTTGTGAATACATGAATACTCTAAAGGCTTTCCAAACAGGTGGAAGTCCGCGTATGCCTGCATCTGCCAGCTTCTAAAATCTGAAACTTTATTTTCATTAAAGATCTAGACTGTTTAGCAATCTTTACAGGCTGGATCTTTTAACCGTATATGTGGCCTCATGGGTCTCATGGATAGAGAGAAATGAGGGACAACAGTTTGGAGAAGTGATGCTTGAATTTAAGTATTCCAATTTTGTCCCAAGAGAGGGGTTTGATGAGGAAGTCCATAAGACCTTAGGTCAGATCGAAAGACAGATTCCTAAACATGCTACTACGCGAGCGACTGGAGTCGGTTTTTCTAACGGATTTCTTTTTTCAATGGTTGTAATGATCGATGGAAAAATGTTTTCTTCTGAGGTCTATATTCAGAAGGCAAACGGTGTTGGTAGGTCTCGCCTATGGCTTGTGCCCATGGTTCAAACCATGATCAAAGATGTTGAAAGACAGATCAACCAATGGAAAGTCGTACACAAGATACCTCTCTATAAAGGGACCTAGTAAAGGGACGAGGGAACACTCCCCTAGAGATCTAAAAAACTGTGATTCTGGCCGTAGACCTTGTATACGACCGGAATTCCACCGTTTTCGAAATAGATGGTGTGAAGAATTTGCCAGTTCTCTGGCAAATTGTGATCCACTCGATTTCTATTGTCGATCTTTGCCAGCAAGCCCATTCGAGTGGGCTGATATTTTTTGATAAGGATTTCCAGTAATTTTTCCGGAGCGACGCCACCTTTTCGTTTTACTCGATCACCATATGGCAAATTACATATTAGTAGCCTGTGACTATCATTAATTTCAAAGGGCATATCTCTAAAGTCCCCTTGAAAAAGTCTCCAATGAGACTTCTCGCTCCTATTTGGTATTCCATTCTTTTCAAGTAGGCCGAAGGTGCTCTTATCTATCTCACTTCCGAAAAATTCATCCACCTTAAACTCATTAGAATTGGCTTTTAAGCTCTTCTTGAGATTCGGGATATTCGGCCAACGTTCAAAAGAGTATTCTCGCTGTAAATTTGGTTGAAAATAATCTGAAGCTTCTTTGAGTAGAGTCCCACTTCCCATCATCGGATCAATGAGCTGCACATTCTTCCCATCGTCATTATGTATATAGGAAAACAAGGTCATTAACATGCCACTGGCCAAATTTTCTCTAATGGGTGCTTTTGGAGATTTCTTTCTCCACCCTCTTTTATGAAGGCGTTCACCTGAGGCATCTAAACTGATGGTGACTTCATCTCTGAAGATTCTGATATCAATCCTCTGCAAATTTTCTTTTTCCAGAGACTCTTTACCCAAAGCTTTTTTACGCCACTGACTGACCGCAGACTTTATTTTCTTTTCGTGGTTCAACTTGCTAGATCGATAAGAAACTGACGCCTCAAAACCTGAGGACCCAATAATTTCAAGCAACTTAGATTTTGTAAGTGCATCTTGTAAATCATTTAGAGTTTTGCACGGGCCCTTATAAATTCGCATCAAAACTCGATTGGCAGTCTTCAATTCATAATTCAGTAAACACCCTGCTTCAACCGAACAATTTAGCTCTACCCCACCTTTGTGAAGACTCCAATCTTCAGGTGGAGCCATGTAAAATGAATCTGAGTAATTAGAATAAAATTTTTGCAACTCACGCAGAACTAGATTCTCAAATCCAGGAGGTACGCTGACAAAAAAATCAAACTTTTCATTTCCCATCGATTCCTACATATCCAAAATGCGTTTTACAGTATCACCAACGCTCTGGTTGACTTCATGTGCCGTTTCTCGAAGTTTTATGAACTCCCCCTGATTACCTAAATGTAATAGCTTTTTAAAGCTTTCCTCGGCACCCTTGGGATTAACAATCTGATCATCCATACCATGAATTGAATAGATGGGGAAATCAAAAGGCTTTTTGAAGTCCTCATGGCGATACCGACAATGAACTCCAATGATCTTTTCTACATTACCCAAAGAAGCTCCTAAATACGGAGCTAAATACCCACCCTGACTGAAGCCAATAATTACTTTCTTTAAATCAGAAATTTTTTCGGCTCTCAATTGATCACTAACAGTCTGCAGAGCCAAACTCATATCTCGAACAAATTGACTGTTTGGCGCATCAAAAAAATACCACGAGTAGGCCATTTTATATTGCTTCTCGACTCTTATAGGCACAGGGTAAGGGCCATTAGGAATATGATGATAGAAAGATTCAGGAATAAAACTCTTAAGCGGATTGTAGAAACCCATTCCATCTTGTTTGAATCCATGTAGAAAAATAAGGACCCGATCGCTTCCAGGTTTCAAATGATAAGAAGTGATATACTCGGTTTTAATTTTTAGTTGTTTAATTTGATTTTCAGTTGCCATGAATCTATCAAACTTGTTTGAGAGGCCCTGTTAACAAATCTGTCCAGGACGTCGATTTAGAAAGAGCGCCTTTTACATTAAGTTTCTTGATTAACTCTGAATCAACTTCGCTATCACTTAAAAGATATATCTCCGAAAAAAATGGAC
>CAZFYV010000068.1:0-13860 GCA_964523195.1 uncultured Pseudobdellovibrionaceae bacterium | reverse complement strand
ACTTTTCGAGTCAATTGCCAAAACTTAATTTTCACAATCAAACTCCTTTATGGTCTTACTCTTGACGGGAGCGTTCTCAGGATCCTTCCATTTCTCATAAGGATTAAAGGTTCTTAGTACGAGTCGATACTTACAACCTTTAAAGGCCCTGAGAAATGTTTTTTCGAAGTGTTTTTTTATCTCATCTGTTTTCGAGTACTCTGACTTAGTGATTGATCTATAAAGTCTCCCAATAAGTCTTTTAGGAGTTGAATAACTGTATTTATCGTATAGAGGCCGAATGTCCGTTGTATAGTCTAGAGGTTTATCAAGAGGTACATTATCTACGACATAAACTTCAATATTAGGTTCTTCATTGTTGCTATCAATTTTCTCAAAGAGCTTCCAAGAATAGTACGGAAAGAAAGTGTTTTGAGGAACTTCTGCCAAGCCAATATACAGTGACAAAAGAAACCAGCATGTAAAAAAGCCTAATGAAGAATAGACCAAGCGCTTATAGCTTTTCATTAGGTTTAGTTTACTAAAAAATAACTAGATGAAAAGTAGTTTTACCAAACTATGCCATGTAGGTGTTTTTCAACCTGATCAACTGTGGTTAATCCGTTGAGAGCCATTTGATAACCATTCTCACGCATATCTTTAAAGCCGGACTTTTCGATCAGTTTAAAAACATCTCTCATAGATTCACCAGACAGAAGAGCATCTCTTATCTCTGGAGTTCTCTTCCAGTGTTCAAGAAGGGTCACTCGACCCTTATAGCCAGTCTGACTACAGTCGTGGCAAGTACGAGGTTCCCAAAGGACCTGAGTTTTTAAGTCCTTTATTACGGTCTTAACTTGGCGTTTTTGAGAAGCTGTCATAGCTCTTGTTCTACGACAAGAGTCACAGAGTTTGGGAATCAATCTCTGGGCCATAACGCCCAATAATTGATTGGCCAACTGACTGTTGCTGACTCCCCAGCGAGAAAGGTTGTCTAAGATATCTACTGATGTCATGGAAAACATAGACGCTATAACAAGAGTGCCTCTTTGAGCGAGTTCAAATGCCAAATTAGCGACATCCGGACTAACCATGTCTTCAATAAAAATGACATCTGCTTCCTGTTTTCCTGCAATTTCGAGCGCTTGCAGTTGACTAGGACCTCTATCATCTCTTAATCCAACCTGGTTAATTCCTTGTAGTCTTAAACTCACAGGAGACTCAATAGTATTGATATTGAGTTTCATTGAGTTGATTTCTTCTAGGCAAGAATAGATCGTGCCTTTACGACCACTTCGCTCTGGTCCAGTGACAATAAATACGCCTTGGTGGCTTTTTAGGACTTCTTTTAAGAATTTAATTGTCTCTGTATCAGGTATCAGCATATTCAGGGGAATTAGTGGTGTAGTGGCTGAAGCCCAGTGCAGTACCACCTTTTCACCAAATTCTGTCGGCATTACCGAAGCATTTGCTAAGCGGATCTCAGTACCGATTGATTTTGTGATACGACCATCTTGAATCGCATTGGTTTGATTTAGATCTAACTTTGCTGCGACCTTAATTCGATTGGCTAATCTCATTCCAATTTCTGGATAGACTTGATCGTATTCCCAGAGTTCTCCGTCGACTCTAAATCGAATTGTATAACGGTCTTCCAATGGTTCGATATGAATTGAGGACGCCTTGCGATCAATACTAGCAGTAAGTATTTCATCTAGGAGGTGTCTATTGTACTTTCGATCAGTTTGAGCTGGAGCTAATTCGCCAGATTGATCTGTTAGTTTCTCAACTATCTCAGAAAAACGTTTCTGTGGAATGGCGTATATCTCTGTTGAATAGTCAGCGAGATATCTATTAATGATCTCGTTGAGTTCCTTATTAAAAGGAACAACAACCCCAACTTTTATACTATTACCTTCTTTTTGAAATGGAAGAATTCCATATTTTTGGATAGCTCCAATCGGCATCAAAGAAGAAGTGACAGCGACATGTTGAGATATCTCTAAATTTCGATATTTGACAGATTGTGAGTTGCTTAATGTTTGTAATCTTCTGGCAACGACTTGAGCTAAAGAAACAGAAAATTGTGGTGTCGCTAGAAGATCGTGGAAAACATCTGCAGGAATAGCTAGAACTCGCGTCGGTTCTGTGGCTCTCGCCGTTAGGTTTTCTGCTTTACCAGCTAACAAACCAATTTCACCGAGGCAGTCGCCTTCGCCTGCTTTGTACACCACAGCCGATACACCGGCCTCAATTGTGCGGCAAAGCTCAAGTGCACCTGATTCAACCAAATAGAGTTTTTCAACAATAGTATTGGGAACAAAAAGAGAATCGCCAGGTTTTAAGTGCTGTTCACTCGCATGCTTTTTAATGAGCGTTAATTGAGTTTTACCAAGGCTTTCGAGTAGAGTGCATCTTTCTTTGAACTCTCCCAAATCAATTTTTTCACTGATAGGTTGTGAATGAACTTTTAAATCTTCTTCCGGAACAACAAAACCGTTATTGGCCAAAACTTCATTGATCTGATTGCTTCTAATACTAAACAACTTAATCAGAGTTTTTGGATGTGCGGTTTTGACGATATTTAAAGCTGAAGAATCAAAAGGATCCTCCATAGCCACTGTAACCGATCGATCATTTCCTGTTACAGCAACAAAACCTTTTTCTGCCATATCATCTTTGTGTATTTGCTCGGATAAGAAAAGATTTTCATCTCTAGGTTGTACAAAAGGATGAATATATCCGTGATCGTTGACAAATTTCATCGAAAGGTAAGAGATATTTTTTAAGAATGTGTGGCAGATTGTTGGTGAAGTTTTTAGAATGTCGATAAAGTCTTTTGAGTTTAGCTCTAATAACGTTGAATCCTGGAGTGCAAAGCAAGAAGTTGAATGAGAGCTACCCGTAAGAGAACTTAGCTCCGAAAAGTACTCACCCGATTTATATACAGCAAGTCTTTGAGTCCGCCGTAAAACCTTATTGTTTTTAATAATTTCAACAGCACCTGATGAAAGAAAGAACAAAGAATCACCAGGTTCGTTTTCGACATAAAGTGGCTCACCCTTTTTCACACTAACTTCGGTGACTTGTGAAGCGATTAGGTCAATCGTTTTATCATCAGCTTCATTCAGTAGAATGCTGTTAGCTAATAATATTTTCTTATACTCATTATCTTGATTTAAATCCTCTGCAGCCATGTAAGACTTTTCGGCACAAAGGAAGTTGGGTTCAACTAATTAAGTAGATAATATTAGGCTATTATTTTACTTTCGAGACGTTGGTATTAGACTCAGGACTTTTGTTCTGGCTCAACATGGGAGAGCACCCAATCGAGTAAGTTGATTGTCCATGTGTTACAGCCAATATGACTAAGTTTTTTGCAAGACCTTTAGCTACTGAATTTATCTGATTCATTGGGTTTGTAGCCATGATTGTAAGGTAGCTGGTATTTGCTTTTGTGTTCTCTACAAATACAGAAACTTTGATATCCTTTTCAGAATAGATGTCAGCAGAAGATATATCTTGATTAGTATTGAAACGTACATACTTCTTTTTAAGAACGCGCTCAGAATTTTTAGATTGAACGCTACCAGAACATACGTAGTCACTAGCTTGTGCGGAGTTGGCGGCAATAACCAGTAGTACTAAAAAGAAAGAGCTTAAAAATAATTGTTTCATTCCACTTCTCCAATCCTTCGTGGATTTTCGTTAACTGTGAATTCTAGGCCTACCCCATAAGGTGAGCGTCTCAAAATGATATTTTTTGTATTGAAGAATGCTCAAAGTAGGTGCCCAATTTTGTCCTAAATCTTCTTTTAATAGGTACATAAATAGCTGAAATAACTAGGTATATTTTAACGCAACTTTTCACAGCCTCAGTGGTTTCTTGTGTGTAAATGTAATTTAACCTGAGAGGGAAAGTATGAATCAGATTAAGAAACTAATATTACTTGTTGCGATTTTGGGTTTTGCTGCTTGTGGAGAGAAAGAAAACTCAGCCTTTGATAGTGAAGATAGTCTACAAGCTGCACTTGAAAGTGGAGTTACATCAATGTCTGGGGTCCTTGACGACCAGAACGGAAGTAGCTTTGCCATGAATAAAACACTTGAATACGATCCAGTTCGAATGATTACAAGTTTGATCATTCCCAAGGCGTTTGCGGCGAATTGTTCTCGAGCAGTCGCTCAATCTTGTGATCTCGGGGTTAAAACCGCTAATTATTCCGAATGTGGTAATGTTTTTGAGTTAAATGGTTCTGTGACGCTGACTTATTCTACATTGGGATGTTCGATGGCGAATGTTGGCGAGAATGTTACGCGAACATATGACTATACTATTGAGGGTCCACGTGGAGGAATCATCACCAATTCCAGTGAACTCAAAGCCGCATACGATGGTACACAGCTCAGTGGTGGTGCTAATTTAGAAAGAACTGCTGTAGGTTGGAACCTGAATATCAGTGGTAAACACAAGTCTTTTGATAGAAACGGCAGACAAATTTTTGATGTTTCCGTTGAAACCCCTTCAACAATTGAAGTTACTGGTGGATTGAGTAGAGCCAATAGACAGGTCAATAACGGATCTCTTAAGATTTATCATAATATTGCGGAATTTTCTGCGACCTATACAGCCAATAACCTTCAGTGGAGTTCATCTTGCTGCCACCCAGTATCTGGATCTTTGTCGGTTGATTATGAAGGTTCAGTCGAAGGATCAGCTACCGTTACCTTTAATGGTTGTGGGACTGCGGTTCATGAAAAAGACGGCTTGAGTCAGGACATGACTTTGTCTTATTGTGAATAGGATATGTTAGATGAAGACGATCGTTTGGTTAAAGAAATCGCGAAAGGGTCTCAAAAGGCCTTTCGCTCTCTCTTCGAGAAATACTCGGGAGCTTTACTTGGTTACTGCCAACGTTTATTGGCTAACCAGAGTCTTGCTGAAGAAGTTTCTCAGGAGGTTTGGATGAAGGTCGTCACTCTAGCAGAGAGCTATAAAGCCGAATCACACTTTAGCGCTTGGCTTTTTACAATGGCTCGAAACACTTGCTTCAATCAGCTCAAAAGGCAAAACACGACTTTCAAATATAGTGAAGAGTTAGCCTACCAGGGTGAATTAAAGCAAACCGAACAGCAAATGGAAAAAATGTTTGAAGAGAAGGAAGACCAAAATTTAGTTAAAAAAGCGATAGATAGTCTTCCTGACAGCCAAAGAGTGGCCTTGATTTTGAGAATAGCGGATGAATTAAGTTATGAAGAAATTGCAGGTGAAATGCGATTGTCACTTTCGGCGGTAAAAAGTTTAATTTTTAGAGCTAAGCAGAGCTTAGAAAAAAGTTTGAGTAACTGATATGAAACAAAAACCATGGCTCAATGAAGAGCCCAGCAAAGAATATAAAGATAAAGTCATGAATATGGCGATGGAGGAGCTTGCTAAAAACAAGGCCTCCCAGGGGACGTCTTTTTTCAGAAGGTTTTTCTTGGCCCAAATTGGTGTCATGGGTTTAGTCGGTTTTGGACTGTGGAGAATCATCAATAAGAAGTCAAACGTCGCCGATGAGCTTCCCGCTGTCGATATTGTTAAAGCTATTTCACAAACTGAAGTTATTCAGTTGGTTGAATCAGGCGTAGAAACAGAAGAAGAGTTAGATATCCTTAGTGATCTTGAACTTATAGCTGACATCGAAATTCTAGAAGAATGGGAGGCGGAATCATGAGTTCTAGACGCCGTAGAAGACGCAAAGATGTGACTGCAGGAAATGTTGATAAAGAGATGCTCAAGAATCTTGACCTTCTTTTGAACTACGAAGCGGTCCAGTCTACTGACGATTGGGAACTGTTAGATGAGTTTGAAGAAGAAGGTATCCTTTCTGATGATTTTAATTCGGAGGCAGAAAATGCAGACTCCTAAAATGAATAGAAGAAATTTTATAAGTTCTCTAGCTATATTCATGGGATTTGGAGCTTCTACAAGCACATATGCTCAAGATATCAATCAAAGAAACCTTGAAAGATGGAATCGTCTATCTCCCGAAGAAAAAGAAGCCGTCCAGCGTAGATGGAAAGCTTATAAAGATTTAGAGCCAGAAAAGAAAGAGCGAATTAAAAAGATTTTTCGAAAATTTAAACAACTTCCGAACTCGAAGCAAAAACGGATTTTAAAGAATATTCGTCGATGGCGAAAACTGAGTCCCGAAAAGAAGAGTATTATTCGCTCAAGGTTCAAAAGGTGGAGAAGCTTATCTCCTCAAAAACGACAAATGATTCGAACTAGATTTCAAAAATGGAGAAGCTTAACTCCTGCACAGAGGGCAAGGATTAGAAGAAGAATCCGACAGCGTCGAGGGCAATAAGATCAGATTTTTGAGGGTCAATTTAATTCTATGGGTCTTTTTATGGGTCTCCTTAGCGGAGGCCCAATTTGAATTTAACCTACCATCAAATTTATCTCTTTCATTATCTGGTGATAGCCAGAGCACAAGATCGACCAGTCTTGTTGGTAGTATTAATGTTTATAGCAATAATTTTTTAGATATCGGTTGGGAATCAACCAAAATAAATATTGATGAGTCGGAGTCATACAAAATCAATAATTTTATCTTTGGATACTCTTCTGACCCTCTAAATGTATTCCAATTTAAGGCAGAGTATTCGAGAACAAGAATAGAGGATGAGATTACAGCACAACAGGGTAGATTGTATGGGTTACTTAACTTTGAAAAGTTCTCTTTTGGCTTAGTGATCGGTGCTCAAAGTACCCAGTTTCTTACTACTCCCACTGCATTTAATAATGAAAACACTAAAACAGTGAGTGGAACAAATTTTGGATTTGTAGGGGATCTGTTTCTATCCAGAAGGTGGTCTATAAACGTGTCTGGAAGCAAATATGGCTTTGATCAGGATCTAAGTATTCTCGACAACGAGAGTATTTCGTTTTTTGTCCCTATCGAATCTCTAAATATTCTAACCGGCTATATTAAATATGAGTTTACAATTGGCGTTAACTACAACTATCAAAAGTTTGCGCTCAACCTACGAAGTAATCTTATTAAGAATGCCGTAAATGACACAAAAAACCTGACCAATAGTATTGGTTTCAACTACTTAGCAACAAAGAAAATATCATTTTTAGTAGAGTTTGCTAACAGCCAGAGTCTTAATGATGAAGAAAGTGATAGTTCATTGAAGTCTTATATGACCGGCGTGAGCTACTCATTTTAAATATTTGAAAAACTTGTTAATCTAACTCAGACTTTGGTCGCAATAGAGTCTATAATCGCGCTATTGGAGAGATTTCTACATAAGAGACACTATAATAAATGTATGCCGAAAAAGAAGAATTCAAACAAAAAAGTCGTTAGAAAATTAATAGCAAAAAAGTGGAAATCAGTTTCCATAATGACAATTGTGTTGTTGTTGTTTACAGCCAATGGCCTCTATCAAGTGTTTATGAAACCCACTGAATTGATTCGGTTTTTAGGCTTTGATGAACCTCGCAATGTGACTGAAACATGGGATGAATACGGTAATCTTTTTAACAGGCATAAAACACCGATTACTACTCCAGACTTTCTTGCAGCCTTGGCCCAAGCCGAATCTGGTGGAAATCCGATCGCAGGTCCCGGTTGGAAACTTAGAATGACTGCCAACCTATCTCAGATTTATGCGCCAGCGTCTTCGTCTTTGGGGCTTTATCAGATAACAGATGGTTTTTACAATCAGGCAAAGAACTATTGTATTAATAGTGGTAAAGTAAAACGCAGAAAACCATGGTATGAGTTTGATACCTGTTGGACACGACTTTTTTATAGTCGTTTGTATCCGAGTCACGCCATTGAAATGACCTCTGCTTATTTAACTCTCACGACTCGAAAGATATTAAGACGCTTTGGCAAAAAGAAAGTAAAAAGGTCTGTTAAGCAAACAGTGGCGGCCATAAGTCATTTATGTGGTAAGCGCGTAGCTTACCAATACGTAAAGAGAAACTTCAAAGCCCCCAAAGGCAAAAAATGTGGCAGCCATAGCCTCTCTCGATACGTAAAACGCGTAAAGGCCTATCAGAAGGCTTTTCAAAGAGCTCAAAGACTTTAAATTAGAATGGAATCTTGGATTTAATCCAGTTTTTAGCTCTATTAGTCGCTTTAAATCTGAAATCTTTTATCGTCTGCCTCGGGTGTCTTATGGACTGCCAGGGCAAATCATTAAGATTATCAATAAGGGTTTGAGTAAAATTCTCTTCAACTAAATTCATTCCTTCATCTTTCATTTCATCATGTTCTGAGAAAGACCCTTCGGGTTTTAACTTTGCCTTTTTCACTGGATCTAAAGTTTTATTTTCCCAAGGGCGAACCTTTTTTGTTGATGATTTAGACGAGATCCTTTTTGTTGAAGTTACTTTTTTATCCGCTTTCTTAGAAGAGGTTTTGTTTGCAGGCTTCTTTGCGGACTTCTTTTTATTTCTTTTTTGAGCTTTGTCTAAACTGAGAGCCATGTACTACCTTACGATTATATTTTCTGAATTATTGATCGAGTCATCTTGAGTTTTTCCAGAAGTAAAAAACTTCCAAACCTCTAATAGAATACTGCGAATCTCCTGGGCGCAAGCATGGCTGGGAACGTATTCGATAAGGGACTGGTTAAGTGCAACAGCCTCTTCGCCTTGGGTGCTTTCTCTAACGGGGTGAGATATAAAATTGTCTAGTTGATCTTGATAGAATTCAAAAATCTCACGGCTTAATTTTCTTTGTGGATTAAATCTTGTTCCTACATAGACGTGATCAAAGTCGATTCTCATATCTCTTTTGAATTCACTAATAAATGCGCGAAACACTTTGAGGTTTCTGAGATTTGAAATTTTACATTCTAATGGAGAAATCAAAATATCACTGGCTGTTAGTGCGTTGGTTATAAGCCTGTTCCAGTTTGGAGAACAATCCATTAGAATTAGGTCGAAATCCTTTTTTAAAGGCTCAATGACTTCTTCTTTTAACCAATACTCTCTTCGATTTTTACCCATCAAGCTCTGATCAAGTGCAACGAGCTCGGGAGTTTCTGGAATAACTTTTAAATCAGGTAGATCAGTATCTTGAATTATTTCTTGAAGTTCTACTCGCTTTTCGAAGTAATCGGGTAGACCCTTCGTAGCATTGATTCTGTCTAAGGCTTCTTCAAGGCTTTCGTTATCATCGGATAACTCGATGACGTTTAGAGCAGTCGTTATATCAGCCTGCATATCGAGCCCTACAACCACTGTTTTAATTCCGTGGAGAGCAGCTGCTCTAGCAAGATTCATTGTTAATGAAGTTTTTAGCACTCCGCCTTTGGTTACAAAAATCGATGCAGCAATTGGACGGTGAGGCTTTTTTAAAAAACCAATTTTTTCACCAATTTGACCAATTTCATTTTCAGTCCAACTCTTTCTTTTCAGTTGTCCAGAACTGGTTCTGGGAAATCTAGGAATCAAATCGTTTTTTTCAAAATTCAGAAGTTGCTCTTTAGAAAGTGAAGAGCCGAACATTGAGAGTGCTTTTTGAATAGAATAATTCATGGTGAAACCTCTTTGTGGGTTCCTAGTTCATCAATAAATGTCTTAACAATCAATGTTTCGGGGCGTTCTTTAACAGGAAACTATTTTAAAAATGACATCAAATCCTAGAAAATATTACAGTGTAATAAGTAAAATTGCCTATAATTACAGGCACTTATGGATATTTAGAGAATTTAGAAAAGTTGACGGTTACAAGTGAGAACTGTAAATCCATTTGCATGTTATTCGGAGAGTACCTTAGAGGTGTTCGCAAGCAAAAGGGCTTAAGAACATCCAAGGAACATTTTGACTCTCTCGGGGGGAAGACAACTTTGGGGATTTCTTTGCGTCACTTTCAGCAAATTGAAAGTGATAAATATCCACCTTCTGAGAAGCTACTAGCGACACTCGTTAGCCTTTTACCAAGGACTGAGCGACGCGGATTAGTGCTTTCATATTTTAACTCTATCTACGCCACCTTCAAAGACGGTCAAGCGCTCGTAGAGTATATGAACAAGCATCTAATGCCAGACAACGCAACAGATCTTGGGGCTATGGGCAGTCCAATTGGAATGGAACCGACTCTAGATTAAGAGTTGTTCTTCATTCGGTTGAGCTAACTATAGTTACAAAAGGTGTGGGTCACTAGGGGTATTTGAAACACCAGGTCATTGTCAGGTGCAATGACTTAGCGTTTGGAAAAGTGTTCTGGGACAACATTTTATTGACGGAATCGATGATTTTAGGCTGATGCCTTAAGTTATTGTTTTCAATTTGCGAATTTCAGATTTAAAAATAATGCGCTTTATTCATCAATTGTTTGGGAGAAATGAAATGCGTGTTTTTTTAAGTCTATTTTCCGTATTTGCGGTTTTGTTGATGACAATGCAAACAGCTCAAGCTGGAAGCTTGTCAGAAGAACAAATCCGCAAGGAAATCACTCGTCAAATCGAAAAGTATAACTTGGCCGTCAGCGAAGCTGAAGTCGAAGGAATCATTGAGTCTCTTTATGAAGGATACAATGCCGATCGTTCAGATCGACTGCCTATCAACGGAGTTCTGTCTACACACGGTTTAAGTGCTGCACTTCTAACTGATACAGATGTGTGGAAACTTGATGGCTCAATTGTTTCTGAGGCAGGACAACTTATTAATATCGATAATCTTTTTGAAATCTACTACCAAAACGGTGGTTTAAAGGCTGAGATTGCATATAAATATATGTTCATCTTTATTCCTGACAGTGTAACAACGGCTGAAGCCCTTGATGGTGCTGTTTATGGTGGATTCATGAATAGTTTCGGAATTGATTTCGAGCTAGGGTTGGGTCTTGAGCTTGGTTGGTTAAACTCTGTTAATCGCCCAGGACAAGTTTTTGTTGTCGGTGTTAAGGTCGGTGTAGGCGGAGGAATATCCTTCCCTAAGATGTCTTTTAGACTTCGTACTCGCCCTGAAGTAGATAGATTCCCTTGGAATCGTTTTCTTCCGTAAGCCATTAGTGCTTTAAAATCTGAATATATTTATGAAGGTCTTCGATTTTTTTGGAGACCTTTTTTTATAGAGAATAGCCATTCAATCCTTCGAACAAAAATGGTTACAACCAAAGCTGAACATAATCAGCCAGTTACTAGTATTAACGCGCCGCAAGTAGAAACATTTGCGCGAAAATTTTTAGGTATTCAATATACTACCTTTCTTTGTTAGCAATTCATCCCAGGTGTTAAGGAAAAATTTTTTAAAGGGGTTAGTGTTATGAAGAATCTTATCTTCGCAGCTATCGTAATGTTCGGAATGAATGCAAACGCATCTTGGTACCAAATTTACTGTTCTAATGCAGCTGGTACTGTAAAGACGGCTACTGGTCACGGGCCAAGCTACAATAAAGCGACTCGTACTTATGTTGAAAACAATAAGGTCAAAACTCAAGAAGTTGAATTTGGCTGGGATGAAGTAGAAGTAAAGATCGTTTCATCTACTGAAGTATCAAGAACTTCCTCTGCAAGTTGTGGTCAAAGTGGTAATGGGATTTCTGAGTGGCAAAACATTGAGCTTCAAAGAATTCAGATTACAAAGGCTGATGGTTCAAAATTTAAGGACGGTTATGCTGGACTATCTTCTGATATGAAAATGATCGAAGCGACTATTCTTTGTGAAGAGAATGGTAATAGCATGATGTTCTGTGACTCTAAGAACTAGTGTTTTTATTAAGGAGCACAGAAATGAATAAAATCGTAGTTGGATTAGTGATTGTTTTAAGTTCTCTAGCAGCCAAAGCTGACTGGGGTGTTAATATGAAGGTTGATCACCTTCGTTGTATTGGTGAGGCGAAAGAGCCAGAAAAAACTGATATGAAATATGTTGAGATTGTAGTGAACAACCTCGGCGAAGAAAATAAAGGAATGATCTCTTTTAGATCAGAAGTTATGGGTCCGGTTGTTGACTCTATGACAATGACTCCGCCATCAACAACGAATGTTGGTTCTGAAGGTGTTGTGTATACTCAATACGAAATGGCAAATGGCCAAGGTTTTCGTGTAAATATGGGCGACAACGACCAAAATGAAATGGCTAAAGCTGGCCTTGAAGGTGAAGTTTCTAAAGTTATGAAGTTTGCAGGATCAGTTGATATGTGGAAGTGGAAAGGTGCTGAAGTAAGGCAGTGGTACACGCTATCTTGCCACCTTAAGCTTTCTAAGGATGTTCCTGCCCATGGATTTGTTTTAGAATAGTTTTTTCAATTCCAGTAAGAATTCAAAGCCTTCTCTTTTTAGAGAGGGCTTTTTTGTTTTTAAGACAAAAAATAAGGACGGCCTTGTAGACCGTCCTTAAGGTTTGGGAGCATGTCTCTAAATAATAGAGAGGTATTGGGTTATTGAATTTTTCTTACTATTGATCTTGAGCTGAAAACACCATCGATGCCTTCATCTGAAGAACTAAAAGTTCTAACTAAATCTTTATCTACTGTTGCTGAGACATCGATGTATTCGCCATTATCAGTTTCGTAGGCACCTTCGCACAGTCGACCAAGGCAAACTAATTCTCCGGCTCCATTGTCGCACTCACGATGAATTCTTTTTTGTCTTCGGCTTTCCTTTTCTTCTGTTATAAGGCATTCGCGTTGTTTTACAGTTCCGTCTGCGAAGACTTTTTCAATCAGTTGAATTTTCTGGTTGGCATTGATTTCCGAAACTTGAATGTTGATAGAAAATACATCCATGAGTTTGCCTTTTTTATTAAAGTGGTAGCCAGTTCCCTGCCATAGGGCGTCTGGTTCGGCTTGCACGAACGAAATTGGTAATAGAGCCATAAGAATTACTAAAAACGTTTTTTTCACAGTTATCTCCTGTTGGGTTGATTCAGTGATACGGGTCGCAACGTACAGGGATTCACTTGGGTTTGTTTGGTTTCAGACTAGAAACTGGTGACCCTCAAAAAGGTTGCGTATTTTTTTGGCCGCCCTTAAAAAGCGCTGTCTAACTTTTAAACACCTCTAAACTGTCTCTTTAGGGGTGAGCTCGGTATGGTAATGGCATTATATCGGTGTTGATGAAAAACCGAAGTCAGGCCCTTAAGAGAATAATTCAGAACATCGTTATAAGGGTGATAGGCCTACTCGTTTATAGCTCCTCAGCTTATTCGCTCTGCTCTGACTGGTTTTTGATTAATAAGGTCTCAGATTACGATGGAATCCAAATAGTTAGAGAGATTGGTGAAAATAGGGGGGCTCTGCCAGCTGTTTTTGCCAAAGCCATCGTTGATTATAAAGCCAATTTGATAAGGTCTGAAGTGGAAGAGGCAGTAGAAGGTGATCAGTACTTCACTATGGGCCGAGCCCCGCTTCTAAGTTTTTTAACGAGAAATGAAAGCTATCTGTTTGATACTGAGGTCGTAGATTTTGGTGCAGGAACTGGATTGATTGCAATGGCGAGTTTGACTCTTGCTGACCGAGTACATGCCATTGAAATTGATCCCATGTCTTTAGTTGCTTTGGATTTTTTAAAACTGCAATACGGTGAAAGGTTAAATGTTCTATCTTTAGATTTAAAAAGATCTTTGAATTATTTGGCAAGACTAAATATTGAACTCAGGTCTCGAGGAAAAGACCTAGCAATTATCGCAAACCCTCCCTATTTTGCCATAAGAGAAATACTATTCACCGCTGAAGTTCTCGGTATTAAAAAAGTGATTCTCTATGGACCCATTCGTCTAAGAGGTTTATTTGAAGAGTTTGGAATGTCCTTAATCGGCACTTTAGATGCAGATGCCTTTTATCCTGAGGCTCCGACTTATAGAGGCTTAGGACAAACTGAAGTCACAGATAACCACGGTGTTTTTTGTAAGGGGCCGGGATGCTA
>CAZFYV010000067.1:0-13887 GCA_964523195.1 uncultured Pseudobdellovibrionaceae bacterium | reverse complement strand
AAGGGGGAGCCATGGCTCTAAGTAAATTGGCAACTATTGTTGTCTACCTGTTCAGTTTTTTTACAATTTTCGAAGCCGCCGCTCAAGGAGTCGGAAGTGGAATCCGGTTCTCAGGCATCAAAGGATCCGGCGGAGTTGGGATCATCGAATACAGCGTACTCAGTCCAAACACCGCCTTTAGAATTGACGACGGCATTTTTGCCACACTCCAAGGAGAAACAGATCTTAGCTTTCTTAAGTTGACCGCTTCTCTCAATTATCTCAAATCTGAAGGAAGATCCAACTACAACTACTCAACGCTTACACAAAATTACACAGCAAGTGATCTTGCTTTCGATACTACTGCTTTTGAACTCGGACTTGGCTTAAAGCTCCCCCTACTTCCACCACCACTATCTCCTTATATTGAAGGTGGTGGACTAGTGGGCTATCACCAAATTAAATACAAAGGTGACCTCAGCCAATTAACCGCACAGGGGTCAGACTTCAAAAGAGATGATGGAATTACCGAGCTTGGATACTACGCTGAAGCTGGACTAGAAGTCGTCTTCAGTGAAACATTCGGGTTAAGAGTGGCTTATCGCTACCAGAAAATGGAAACCCGTCCTGTTTCAACCTTGGGCGACCAAAAAATCGTATTCGACGCCCGAGTCATGCATCTAACGGTATTAAAGAGTTTCTAGATAATTGAATCTACGTATTCAGTGGCCTCAAAATTTCTGAGGTCATGAATACCTTCGCCGACCCCAATCAACTTAACAGGGATTTTTAGTTCGTGAGCGACTCCTAGAGCAACTCCACCTTTGGCAGTACCATCCATCTTGGTAAGAACCACTCCAGTCACATCTAGAGCTTCGTGAAACTCATTAGCCTGAACAAGTGCATTTTGCCCTGAATTAGCATCTAAAACTAAAAGAGTTTCATGAGGAGCATCCTCCATCACCTTTTTAACAACCCTTTTCATCTTTTTTAGCTCTTCCATTAGATTCTTCTGAGTGTGTAGCCTACCAGCTGTATCTACTATCACTACATCAAAGCCACGCGCCTTGCCCTTCTGAATCGCATCGAAGGCCACTGCACTTGGATCTTTAACTTCTTCTGGATTAAATATTTCCACTTGAGCTCGGTCAGTCCAAACATTGAGTTGCTCTCCTGCTGCAGCTCGAAAGGTATCTCCTGCTGCTAGTAAAACTTTTTTTCCGTCTTCAGCAAGCCGTCCTGCTAATTTACCTATCGTAGTCGTTTTACCAGCTCCATTTACTCCGACGATCATCCACACTGTGGGGCTATCATTTGAAGTATTTATTTTTTCAAGCCCACCAATCGAACTACCGTTCCAGTTCTTTGGAACATTAGAGAATATCTCGAGCATTTTAGACTTTAAAGAGTTCCTTACAGCTTCAAGTCCCGATTGACCTTCACTTTTAAGCTCTTTCTCGACGGCGTCTAACAAGATCTGGACAGTTTTTGGTCCCAAATCACTGGTATAAAGAATCTCTTCTATTTCGTCTAATTCATCAGCTTTGATGACTTCCTTCGAACTGAAAATGCCTTTAATTCGACCAAAAAAGGATTGCTTGGTGTTAGAGAGTGCTTCTGAAAGATCTTTTTGCTGGGGCTCTTCAACAGCAGGAGAAATTTCCGATGCAGGTTTTGTTTCCTCTACCGGTTCAGTTGTCTCAACTTTATCTAGGTCTGTTGGAAGAGTCTCTGCAATGAGCTCAACATCATTGGGAGTTTCAATCTTACCTGTATCAGCCAGGTCTCGAGGGATATCCTTTGGCTTTGATTTCTTGAAAACAGTGAAATAAAGAATAGCTGAAATTGCCGACCCAGCAATCGTCACGAGAATTACAATTTCAGTTATACCCAAGGGTAAACCAGAAGACTCCATACCTACACCTTTGACTATGAATTAAGCACACTAGAAGTACATAAAAAAAGCTGGAAACTCAAGGTTTCCAGCCTATTAAAATGTTAATTTTATCGCTTACTTCTACTCAACTACTGACTGAGCCTGATCTAGATTCACCGACACCATCTTAGAAACACCTTTTTCTTCCTGGGTGACTCCAAATAGCTTGTTGGCCACTTCCATGGTGTGTTTGTTGTGGGTCACGACGATGATCTGAGATCTCTTGGCCATTTCACGAACAAGCTCGTTAAATCGCATAACGTTAGCATCATCCAGTGGAGCATCAACCTCATCCAGTAGACAATAGGGTGATGGCTTCACTAGGAAGATCGAGAAAATAAGTGAAACAGCGGTAAGTGCTTTTTCCCCACCAGAAAGGAGCATTACGCTCTGAGCTTTCTTACCTGGAGGCTTAGCTACAATATCGATACCCACTTCTTCTTTTTCTGGGTCCTCAACCAAAATTAATCGAGCTTCCCCACCACCAAAAAGCACTGGAAAAACCTTCGTGAATCGATCATTTACCGCTTCAAAAGTCTGCTTAAATCTTTGCGAACAAATGCGATTAATTCGATCTATCACTTTTCCGAGTGAAGATTTAGCATCAACAAGATCATCATGCTGCTTCTTCAAAAATTCGTATCTCTCAGTTAGGCCATCGTACTCTTCAATAGCCGACAGATTCACTTCACCGATTCGATTTATTTTTTCTTTTAACGATTTTAGACGAGACTCTTCTTCTTTAGGGTCACCCTCACGGTCTTTATAGTTGTGGGCCACTTCAGAAATCTGAACCATATATCTTTCATACATTTGTTCAGCGATATACTTCTCTTTCATCTGGTTCTGCTCAAGCTCTAACTGAGCTTCATTCATAATCCCCTGAAGAGAACTCTTTTCTTCCCTTTGCCCCATGATAGACTCTTCGAGAGTTCTCATTTCGGCGTGATCCTGTTCGTATTTATCTCGTAGTTCAGCAACAGTCTTTTCGACGACCTGAACCTTGTCGATCATTCGATTGAGCTCATTCTTTTGCTCTTCCATCTGCAAAGAGTTACTCGAAATCGTTTCTGAGCTTCTATCAGTTTCTTCGTTCATTCTTGAAAGTGAACTCTTTACTTCATCCAAAGACCGAGAAAGCATATCATGCTCTCTATTCAAACCTTCAAACTCTTGATTTTTTGTAGCACTTTCAACTTTGAGCTGAGTGACTTCCTCAGTAAGTCCGCCAATACCTTGTTTACACTCTTCGAGCTCTTTACTGAGTTGCTCAGTCTTTTCCTCAAGACCCAATTTCTTTTCACGGAGTTCAACAAGCTCTTCATGGATCTGTGCTAGCTCAGCCTCTCTTGAACTCTTTTTCTCAGTTTGAGTTCGAAGTTCATTCTCTTGTCTAGATACTGCAGTCTGCGCATTCTGAACTTCGTTATCAGCACGCTCTAAGTCTTTTTTCAAACCAGTAAGTAAAATCTCATGGTCAGTCGTTTTCTTAACGGCAGCTTCTAGATCTCTTTGAATCTGATCAAATTCTGTTTCGAGCTTAGTTAGAGACTCTTGAGCCAATGCGAGCTTACCAGCCCACTCATCTTTTTGAATAGATAGCTCTTTTATCTCTCGTCGTCGTTTCAAAACACCAGAGTCCGCTGATGAACTAGCTCCCGCCGTCAAAGTTCCATCAGCAGAGACAATATCTCCGTCTACAGAAACAAATGTCCAATCTTTATAATTTTGGTGGATTTCAATAGCTGACTCAATATTTTGAACGACAGCAATCTTAGTCAAAAGTGAGTTAACAACGTCTTTGTATCTCTCTGGCGCCTTAATAACATCGGCTAACAAACAGTCCACTCTAGGATCCATTTTTAGCTTCGTCTCCTCAGACTCTTCAACCACCATCATATCCGGTGATAAAAAGCTCGAACGGCCAGTATTCTTTTCTTTCAAATATTGAACGGCTTCCAAAGAGGTTTGATTATCACTACTCAATAGCATTTGGAGACGTGGTCCTAATGCTGATTCCATTGCGATTTCATATTGCTTAGGGACTTCGACAACTTCAGCAAATGGTTTAAAATAAGCATTTGACTCAAAGTCTTCTTCACTTAGATCTGACAGTTTTTCTTTCTGCCAGAACATCACACTTTTTACACCCTCTTGAAAGCCTTCAAAATTATCTTGTAGGTTTTCGAGACCATAAAGTCGAGAGGTCACCTCATTTAAACGATCTTTAAATTCTTGTACTTCAACTCGCTTTTGATCAATGGATGTAGACAATCCACTCTTTTGAGACTCAAGAGTTTCTGCATCTTCAGCCAAAGTCATTTGCAACTGCCGCTGTTCTTCGAGCTCATTAAAAACATTTCGGCGATTCTTTTCGAATTCCCGTTGCTTGGAAACCAACTCATCTCTGATACCTTGAGCTTCTTCAACGAGCTCAGCAGATTGAGAAATAATTTCCTCTAAACTTTGAACTTTCGAATCTAAAGAAGACTCGACCTGAGAAGTCGTTAGCATCTCTCTTCGGGCGTCTGTTAACTCATCATCAGCCGAAGTAATTCTTTCTTGGACTCTTTCGAACTCTTCTTGTTTTGTAGAAAAGTTCTCATTGAGAGTCTTAGCTTCTTCCGAGACTTTTTCTAATCTTTGAGAAACGCGCTCAAGATCAGTTTCTAAAACTTGCTCTTTAGCTTTATTCTCATCGACAAGTGACCCCGTCATTTCTTTACGTTGCTTCGCCTGCTCTGTTTCGAAATGTAGTTCTTGGATATGCTTTTCTTTATCGCGAACATCTTGGCTCGCCTGTGCTGCATTTTGCTGCTCTTCATTAACTTTGTTTTCCAAAACAGAAAGTGCAACCTTCATTTCTTGGATTTGAGCTTCTTCTGTACTTATAGACCCCTCAGCTGTGGACAAAGAATCCCGAGCCTCTTCAAATCGAGTTTGAGCGGCTTCAGTCTTTTCACGCAAAGCTAAGTATTCAATTGATGATGTCCACATTTCCAGATCTTCAACTTCTTGCTTAAGCTTTCTGTATCTTTCCGCCTTTTGAGCCTGACGCTGAAGACTGTCTAACTGACGTTTTAACTCAGCAATAATATCTTGAAGACGAACTAGGTTTTGTTCTGTCTGCTTTAACTTTCTTTGAGATTCTTTTTTTCGGGCACGAAATTTAGTAATTCCTGCAGCTTCCTCAATAAGAGTTCTACGTTCTTCTGGTTTCGAAGTTACGATTCGACCAATAGCCCCTTGCTCAACAATAGAAAAACCTTTTGAGCCAGCCCCTGTATCCATAAATATTTCTTGAATATCTCTCAATCGAGCAGGTTCTTTATTGATCAAGTACTCTGTTTCACCAGAACGATGTAATCGCCTAGTGACCATGATCTCCGAATGCTTAAGATACTTTACTGGAAAGGCTCCACCATCATTTTCGAGTGTGAGAGAAACTTCAGCCATTCCAACGGGAGCATAGCCCTCTGCACCAGCAAAAATGAGATCTTCCATGCTTGAGCCACGAAGATGTTTAGCTGACATCTCTCCCATAACCCAAACCAAGGCATCAACGATGTTTGATTTACCACAGCCATTGGGACCAACAATCCCAGTAATTCCGTGGTCTAACTGAATAACCGTACGGTCTTTAAACGACTTAAATCCGATGAGTTCGAGCTTTTTGATACGCAAGTTGTTACCCCTTCAAACGCCCCCCCGGGCGGATGTTAACTGACTTTCGTCGAGTACCCTGGCAGTGTCCCTTAGCTCAGAAGTGCTGTCTACTTTGAACTTTTAGCGCATCACGTTAATCACGCTATTAAAGCATTAAATAGCCTCTCCTGCCTTAATGACAAGCCGCCCAAGCCTAGATTTGCGAACAAACTACTTTGAAATTCTCCAAGTTTCAAAGGTGCTGTTTAAACTGACTAAAATTTGAGCAGATGAATGTTTTGCTGAGAGCCATCTCGAAATCCTTAGACCTCAATTGGAGACAATTTTGCAATTTCAAATTCCTGAGAGGAGAGGGGTGTATATGACATATCACCAATAAATAAATCCAATCAAAATTAGCATTCCAGCTGATCATTCAATGACTGAATGATGTCTATTCATATTGCCGTTTGAGCATTTTAAAGGGAGGAAAAATGTTCAGAAGTCTTATGGCATGTGCTTTGTTGTTTTTTGCAACAACGGCACTGGCCTGCTTTGATATTCCAAAACAGATAACAATTGATAACAGTCCATTCTTTTTTGATGGCTTTAGTGTTTCTGGTCATTCACTAACCTTTAAAGGCGTGAACAAAAACGAGAGCTTTAGGTTGCGATGCTCACGAGATAAAGACTCTAAAGACCACACTTGGCATGTGGACGTTTATGAAGGTGACCAGAAAAAACAATCCGTCGATTTGCCTGGTGGAGGCACCATTGGGGACTCTGAAGAGATTCCGGTCATTACTGAAATTGATCTAAATCAAGGCTCCAGATCTGGTGCTCGAGGACAGATCCGTATGAAAAGCGACTCAAGTCGATGGCTAGAAATTCTTTGCGAGGATAACGAAAATTCAAAATCCATGAGCGTGGAACACCGAGCACAAAACGTTGAAGGAGCCATTGGAAGTGTCAGAGCAAGATCAGCCAAAAACGTAAGAAGCATAAGTCGAGCTCGAGCTCAACAATACGGTTTTGATTTTGAATCTAATGATCCAAGCCAACTCGAATTGGCTGGATGTGGGACACAAATTAACCAAACTGGAGGAAGCAATGGACAACAAAACTAACTCTGTCCTGAAAAGGGAGAAAACCATTGGCATTGTTATTCTACTGGTACTTTCAAGCTTGTTTGTCGCTGTTGATAGCGCACAGGCTGACTTAACGATCAATGAAAGATATATTCCCTTTAGAATTTATGTCTACGACAGCAAAAGAGTCGTCCTAAAACATTTGCAAATTAGACTTTATATCCCTATCGAAAAGTTCAGGCTTAAAAAGTTTGATATTGATCAAACGGTCTTTCTAAGTCGAGAAACCGTTATCGCACTTCAGAAGAAACCATTTGTTATTGCAGCTACGAAACAGTCACAAAAGAACAAAGCTAGAAAACAAAAATAGGAGCTGAAGTCGCTCCTATTTTACTCAAGAATAAAAGCACGTTTAGATTAATGCTTCATCTTTAGTTTAGCCTGGGCTGCGGCCAAGCGTGCTATTGGAATTCTATACGGGGAGCAAGAGACATAATCCAATCCAGACTGCTGAAAGAACTCAATACTGGCAGGGTCTCCTCCGTGCTCTCCACATATCCCTACTTTAAGATTTTTCTTGGTTCTTCTTCCTAAATCAGCACCCATCTTTACTAGCTGACCAACACCCTCTTGATCTAAACTAATGAAAGGATCTTTACCTAATATCCCTGATTCCACATAAGTGTCTAGAAAACGACTGGAATCATCTCGAGATAAACCGAGTGTAGTTTGAGTCAAGTCGTTAGTACCAAAACTAAAGAAATCCGCATGCTCCGCAATTTTATTTGCAGTTAAAGCCGCTCTCGGAAGTTCAATCATGGTTCCTACAAGGTACTCAAACTTTTGACCTTTCTCCTCCATAACCTTTTCGACTTCCTCGATAGCAAGGCTACGAAGACGGTAAAGCTCCTGCTCCATTCCAACCAAAGGAATCATTATTTCAGGAACTAATGACTGACCTTCGGAAGTCAGTTGGCAAGCTGCCTCAGCAATCGCTCGAACTTGCATTCGATAAATTTCAGGATAAGTCATCGCCAAACGACAACCTCTATGACCAAGCATCGGATTAAACTCATGAAGGCTTCTAACTTTTCTTTTAAAGCGTTCCTCGTCCATACCTAAACGCTCAGCTAATTCCTTTATCTCATCTTCTTCCTGAGGAACAAACTCATGAAGTGGTGGATCTAATAGACGGATAGTCACAGGCAGATCTTTCATGGTTTTAAAGAGTTCATAAAAGTCCGTTCTCTGCATTGGCAATAAATCCGCCAAGGCTTGCTGTCTTTCCTGTGTGTTATCTGCCATGATCATTTTTCGAACAACATCAATTCTTTCAGCTCCGAAAAACATATGCTCGGTACGGCACAAGCCGATTCCCTCTGCTCCAAAGTCACGAGCCGTTTGAGCATCTTTTGGAGTGTCAGCATTTGTTCTAATCTTTAGTGTACGATGACTATCGGCGAGATTCATAACTCGATTAAAAGCACCTTCAAGGCTTGGTTCTTTCATTTGAACTGCGCCTAGATAAACTTCACCCGTCGAACCATCTAGAGTGATCACGTCACCCTCTTTCAAAACGTACCCACCAGCACGCATTTCCTTCTTATTATAATCGACTTGAATCTCACCACATCCAGCAACACAACACTTGCCCATTCCACGTGCGACAACCGCTGCATGGGAAGTCATTCCACCGCGAGTCGTGAGAATACCCTGGGCTGAAACCATTCCCTCAATATCTTCTGGTGAAGTTTCAATACGAACCAATATGGATTTTTTACCCTGTGCTTGCATCGCAACAGCATCTTCACTGCTGAAAACTATTTCACCGACAGCTCCACCTGGGCTCGCGGGTAAACCTTTAGCAAGTCTTGTCTTTTCAGCATTAGGATCGAGTGTTGGATGAAGAAGCTGATCTAAGCTCAAGGGATCTATTCGCAATAGAGCTTCTTCCTCAGAAATCATCCCTTCATCAAGCATATCCATAGCAATCTTCATGGCAGCCGCAGCGGTTCTCTTACCATTTCTAGTTTGAAGCATCCACAATTGTTTATTTTCAACAGTGAACTCCAGATCCTGCATATCTCTATAGTGCTTTTCGAGCTTTTTATAAACTTCGACAAGCTGACCATAAGAGTCTGGCATCACTTCTTCCATTGAAGGAAGCTCGGTGCCTTCGGCTTCTTTTTTAGTGAGTGGTTGAGGAGTACGAATTCCGGCAACAACATCCTCTCCTTGGGCGTTCACAAGGAACTCGCCATAAAATACTTTTTCACCTGTGCTTGGATTACGAGTAAAAGCAACTCCAGTTGCACTATCTTCTCCCAAATTCCCAAAAACCATGGACTGTACGTTTACCGCTGTTCCCCATGCCTCAGGAATACTATGTAGATGTCTATAAGTGACGGCTCTTGGGGTATTCCAACTTAAAAACACAGCACGAATTGCTCCCCATAACTGCTCTCTTGGATCTTCAGGAAACTTCTTACCTGTAAGCTCTATGACCTGTTGTTTGAAGCGCTTCACTAAAAACTTTAAATCTTCTACAGTTAAATCAGTATCAGCTTCATATCCTTTATCATCTTTCAGATCTTCTAAGGTGACCTCAAGCATGCTACTGTTCATGCCCATAACAACATTCGAGTACATTTGTATAAAACGTCGATATGAATCATAAGCAAAGCGTTCATTGCCCGAGGCCGTTGCTAAGCCCTGAACCGTATCGTCGTTTAATCCAAGATTTAAGATAGTATCCATCATCCCTGGCATAGAAACCCTTGCTCCCGAACGAACACTTACAAGTAATGGGTTGGAGTTGTCTCCAAACTTCTTACCAATTGCTCCTTCAACTTCGCCAAGAGCTTTTTCGATTTCACCTTTAACTTCATCTGGTAAAGTTTGTTCATTAGCATAGAACTTTTCACAGACACTCGTCGCAATGGTAAATCCTGGAGGCACTGGAATCCCTAAAGATGTCATTTCAGCCAGGTTTGCCCCTTTTCCACCCAATAGGTTTTTCATAGTGGCGTTTCCATCGGTTTTATCTTTTGAAAAGAAAAATACAGATTGTTCACTCATCTTGGTTTCGACTCCGCTTTGAGTTTGAAGATTCATAGAAGACTCTCCGTTATTCAAATATTAATGACCGTAGTTTTTAAAACTATCGCTGATATAGTTAGAAAGTTGATCCATGGCTATTCGATCCTGCTTCATCGAATCTCTATGTCTAACTGTCACCTGCTTATCTTCCAAGGTTTCAAAGTCCACAGTTACACACAATGGTGTACCTATTTCATCTTGTCTCCTGTAGCGCTTACCAATACTGGCAGTCTCATCGTACTGGATTTCATATGTCTCAGAAATTTCATCGTATAGCTTAATAGAAGGCTCTTTCAACTCCGGCTTCTTCGAAAGAGGTAAAATTGCAACTTTGTTAGGAGCAATTTCGGGGTGAAGTCCCAGCACAACACGAATATCCTCTTTGCCTTTATCATCTGTCGTTACCTCTTCTCGGTAGGCATCGCAGATCATCGCTAAGAACAAACGATCACATCCAACCGCAGTTTCAATAACATATGGTAGAAACTTTTCTTTATTAACTTCATCGAAGTACTCAAGCTTCTTTCCTGAAAACTTCTGGTGTTGAGCAAGGTCAAAGTCAGTTCGATTGTGAATCCCCTCTAACTCCTGCCAACCAATTGGAAATTTATACTGAACATCTTCAGCAGCCTTAGCATAGTGAGCAAGTTCATCAGGACCATGTGGTTCGAACCTCAAGTTCTCTTCTTTAATTCCATACTTTTTGAAGAAATCCCACCTTGTCTGCTTCCACTCATCAAAGAATTTGTCATCCTCACCTGGTTTTACAAAATACTGCATCTCCATTTGTTCGAACTCTCTAGTTCTAAAAATAAAGTTACCTGGAGTGATTTCGTTTCTAAATGACTTACCAATTTGAGCAATTCCGAAAGGAAGTTTTTTGCGCATAGAAGTTTGGACATTTTCAAAGTTAACAAAAATTCCTTGAGCCGTTTCAGGTCTAAGATAGACCACAGAGCCTTCGTCTTCGACTGGACCCATATGTGTTTTAAACATCAAATTAAAACTTCGTGGATCGGTGAGCTGATCACTACCACAATTCAAACAAACGGGCTTCGACTGATCGAGATGATCCGCTCTAAATCTAGACTTACACTTTTTGCAGTCGACGAGTGGATCTGAAAAATTATCGATATGGCCCGAGGCCTTCCAAACTGTTGGATGCATAAGAATTGAAGCATCGATACCTTCAATATCTCGTCTCCGAGTCATGGCTTTCCACCATGCTTTTTTCACATTCAATTTCATAGCGACGCCGAGCGGACCGTAATCCCAACACGAATTGAGTCCTCCGTAGACTTCACTACTCTGGAAAACAAATCCGCGGCGTTTACACAAAGATACGAGAGTTTGAAGATCAGAAAGTGGACGAGTTTCCATGGGGCCCCTTTTGCATAAAATTGATGTGTGAAAGGTACATTTTGGGCTAAAACCAGTCAACTTAAGGGCTTGTGACTAGCGACTTCTAAGGATTGCCTGGAGAGCTGCGTCAACAAGAGCCACAGACTCAGGGTCAATTTTGGATTTCATCTCACGATGGGCAAGTCGAGCTTTATCAACCGAGGAGCCCGCCGGTAGGCCTAACACTTCGAAGGCATCGAAGGTATGACCGTTAAAATTGAAGACCACATTGAGCTCTTTTTGGTATTGAGGAGCCCTAGGCTCGTTTTGAGCTTTGCTGGAGCTCCATTGACCTTTAGCCGTAGGCTTCTGTGCTTTCTCGAAATTCATCACTTCGGACCGGGCGCGCGCACTAATGGAGTCTTCCCCTTGATTGGCAGGAACTTTATTAGTTGGCCCATTTTTCATCTTTAATTTCGTTGGTTTGAGTCGCTTTTTCGCCGATAGCAGCCACAAAACCACTAGAAAGAGGATTGCACCGTTGATTAAAATGATGAGTTTCGGAGATAAGTTCACTTTCTCTATTATTTTTGCTACAAGGCAACTTTGCAAGCCAAGATGGAGGCCAATATGTCAAATCAAAACCCTTTTGACCAACAAACGACCATACCTGGGGTAAAAAAAGTAATTGCTGTCTCATCTGGAAAAGGTGGAGTTGGTAAAAGTACTTGCTCAATTAACCTGGCCTTAACTTTAGCAAAAGCTAATCTTAAAGTTGGGCTACTGGATGCGGATATTTATGGCCCAAGCCAACCGCGGATGTCTGGTACACTCAACCAAAAGCCAGAAGTAACCAGTGAACAAAAGATAGTCCCCATTGAGCGATATGGGATCAAGTTCATGAGTATGGGTTATCTTGTTGAGGAAGACCTTGCTGTGGTTTGGAGAGGCCCCATGCTTTTTAAAGCTATGAATCAACTCTTATTGGAAGTGGACTGGGGTGACTTAGACGTTCTTTTGATAGATTTACCTCCGGGAACTGGAGATGTGCAACTTTCAATGGTTCAAAAAATAAAGATTGATGGAGCGATTACGGTTTGCACGCCTCAAAACATTGCCCTATCAGATGTTAAAAAATCTGTAGATATGTTTGCTCGTACAGGTGTGCAAAATCTTGGAGTCATAGAAAATATGGCCTACTTTGTAGAGCCTGATTCTGGCAAAGAAATAAAAATGTACCCTCAAGGAGATCTCAATAAGTTTTTGGAAGAGAAGAAGCTGCCCCATTTAGGAGAGATCCCCTTCGAACCAGCAACAGCCCAGGCTTGTGAACTTGGAATCCCAATCATTGAGTCGAAACCGGAATCAAAAACAACGATGGCCTTTAAAGGGGCTGCTGAAAAACTTGGGCTGATTTGATTGCGATCAGCCCAATAAGTTTAATTTTTCTCGTCTCAATTCGATACCTGTATAACTTGTTTTCACTGTATTAACACGTAGTTGAGATGGTCTTCTAAATTTTATTCGACAAAAATGTTGCTCGATTTTTCACCATTTTCGCCTATTCTTAATAGTGGGTAGTCGTTACTGGGTGAGGAATAAGTAATGAAGTTGTTGCGGAATATCGTTTTGCTATTGATCAGTGCTGTTTTGATAGTTCTTTTTCAAAACTGTGAACTCAAAAAATTAGGCCCTATTGATTTTGGGGACCCCATTCAAAATGGTCCAAGTGGCTCATTGTCGGGTAATGGCGATGGTTACACTGGAATGCAGTTTGTATATCCTGCCGAAGCTGAAACCGGATCTATGTTTTCAGTAAGAGCTGTTAACGTGGAGCTGTCTGGATTTACATTTAGACTTATTCAAGGTGATGCGAGACTACAACCTTATGAAGATGGATCTGGAACTCTTGTGTTCGTTGAATCTGGATATATTGGTAACCTTAAAATTGAAATTACTAATCCAGATGGCTTAATTTCAGTTATCGAAATTCAAATCGTTGAACCTAGAAAAATCAACGCCGGCGCTAAAAACGCGTCTTTTGGGCTCTCTATGAGATTGACGAGCAAAAGAATTATAGTCGGAGCACCAAGAAAGAGAGTCGGTGATCAGCCAAATGTGGGTAAAGTCTTAGTTTTTAATCACAACAATGAAACCGATATAATTAAGCACCATCAGTCAATCGATAGCCCGGTTGTAGAACCTGGTTTTGATTCGAGGTTCGGCCAATCTGTTTCGGGATTCAACAAAGATCTCATGGTTTCTTCTGTGAACCTGAATAAGATCTTTCACTATAGAAGCACTCCTCAACCTGGAAAAGTCAGACACAAATACGAACTCCTTCAAGAAATCACACTTCCAGAAACGGTTGCATTCGGTACTGCTCTTCAACTCCAAGAAAAAAGACTCGTTGTCTCTGACCGAGAAGCAAACAATGGCGCAGGCGCAGTCCACGTATTCAAAAGAGATAGTGAAGACTCGGTAGATTTCGAACATCTACGGGCCATAGACGCTCCTGAAGGAGTGAGTCGTTTTGGAAGAAGCTTTAAGAAGAGACTAAATCTCCTCTATATCTCGGCCATTGACGATGCCACTGGGTTAGGAGTCATTTTCGTCTACACATTGGGTGGCCGATTTATTCAAGTCATAGAGGACAAATCGGGAAGCAAGGATTTTGGACTCAAAATGTTTGCTCGAGGCACCACATTACTTGTTTCAAATTTCAATAAAACTAATAATCCAAACTTTGGAGAAGAATTTGTACTCGTCTTCGAAATTGACTTTGAAACTTTCGAGCAT
>CAZFYV010000066.1:11787-13961 GCA_964523195.1 uncultured Pseudobdellovibrionaceae bacterium | reverse complement strand
CAATTGAACAAATGAAATTATTTGTTTTGGGGGCAAAGTACTGTGATCCAAAAATTTTAAAATTGATTGAGTCTTTAGCCCTTAACGAAACAAGTTCAATTAATCAGTTTACTTATATCGATGTGCTACGGAAGAGAAACGATTCATGGGCAAGAGAACTCATTCAGCGCTTTATTGTTTTTAAATCTTACTCCACAAAAGCTAGGAATTTCGCTGAATATATCAGCCTGTCTTACAGGCAGGGACTGCCTTACACGGCTTTTGAGTGCGACGCATCACAACTTAACGTTCCAGAGCCAAGAGGGTCTAGTAAATAAATTCCATTGAGATTTCTTGACAATTTACGCTTGCTGGCAAAGAATAGGATTTTGTGCGAGGGCAAAAAAATCGGCCCATCTATCAGCCCAAAAAGAGGTTTCATGCTTCATCCTGGGTTTAAGCACAATCGGTACGCCTTTAAATCGAAGTTTTCTTTTTAATGCGTTTCTAAAGATAGATTTGAAAAGTCTTATAACTTCGATTTTGTCGAACCTTGTAAGTTTATTATTTTTATTCGCTTTTTTTGAAGGGGGAAAGAGAATGATCGATCGATGCGAATTTGTTGGTTTTGAGGCTTCTTCTCACTTGTCGACTCGCCTAAAATCACTACTCAACCAAGTTCTCTCTATTGCTCCAAGTGACTCTGGAGTCCGAACCAAAATGGTTAAGGACGGTGGATTGTTTAAAGGAACCTGGCGCCTGGCCTCAGTAAATGGGCAGTTTGAAGCCAATGGAGAATCCAAATCCGCAGAAGAGTTGGTGGAAGCGCTATTTACGCAAATGAACGAAAAACTTTTACAGTGGGAGCAAAAGAGAATAGTTCGGTAAATAGAATGTTAGTCATCCTTAAGCCAAGGTGACGGAACGACCGAGTTGGAATCCTTGATTCTTAACTCGGTTTTTTTTTGTTCAAGTTTCTCAAAATCAAGGAGAGCTCGGTCTCCGCGCTTCAGATCTAACCCGAGCTTGTCTCTTTTCAAGTGAGATAGCCAATTTAGTCCTTTGCTTCCACAGGTGAGGTACCTAGTTTTGCCCTTCTCCTTTTGTTCATCACTGACTACCGCAATATAATTTTCTGGATGTGGTTTAGTTTTTTTAGACACCATAAGGTAGGAATAAGTCAGTGTATTATTTTTTATAGGAAGAAAGTTTTCGAGGGACTTTAAAGGGCTTGAAGGAAGTGGAGTTGTTCTTTGATGACACCAGTTGCCTTCGTCTTCCAACATGGGACAAACATTACTATGGGTACAAGGCCCCCAAGTATGAAATTGATCCTCTTCTAAGGAGCTCTTTAATCTCATTAAGCGTCTTGCTGCAACTTGAGTGCTCGGCTCCATAATAATTATATTTTTGCTATTCTGTAGAATATTTGGGGTGCTCTCTAATTCGTTAAGAACATAAGACGCCAGTACAATGCTTGTATCGCTATTGGAGAGTTTTTGTCCAAAATCTTTGTTTGACGTTTCGCTGCCTGGTAAAAACTTTTTGTAATAATTAAGGGCCAAAATTGAGGTGTCGTAGCCTTTGAAATTTATAGATGATTTTATCAAATCAGAGACTGCCAATGACGCAGACCCTGAGCCACATCCGAAATCTAGTATATTATCGATATTAGAAAAAATATCACTTTGATGAATTCGTTCAAGAAGGTGAGTCCATCGCCAATAGTTAAGAGGTGTGTAATAGGCCAGGTAGGCGGCTTCAGCCCATGGCTCCTCCCAGGGTGTTTTGTTCTGATTTTCCTCGATAAACAGGTTGCTCAATTTGACAATGTTCTTTGCCAAATCTTTAGGTTTTTTATAGCTAAAACCAAGAGGGTTTATGAGTTCTTCGATTTTAGTAAATAAGGTCTCAAATGCTTCAAAAGAATTTACTTTGCTCACGAGTTTTATCTTGCCTTCAATTCGGTATATTGGCAAATTCCTTATTCTTGAGTAGGGAGAATTTATGGCTAAAAAGAAGACTTCAAAGAAAAAAGTAGCGAAAAAAACGACAAAAAAGAAAGCTGCCAAAAAGAAGGTCGCCAAGAAAGCGACAAAAAAGAAAGCTAAGAAAGTAGCAAAAAAAACGACGAAGAAAAAAGCGAATAAAAAGGTTGCAAAGAAAAAGGTAGCGAAAAAAGCGACAAAAAAGAA
>CAZFYV010000066.1:991-11687 GCA_964523195.1 uncultured Pseudobdellovibrionaceae bacterium | reverse complement strand
GAAAAAAGCGACAAAAAAGAATTCTAAAAGTGCAAAAACATCAGGAAATGCTGAGGTAAAAGGACTCAAGGTTGGTCAAAGTGTGCCTAAAGGCAAGTTTGCAGCCACGTCTGGAAGCGAAGTCGACTTAAATAGTATCAAGGCCGTAGTTTACTTCTATCCCAAGGATAACACTCCGGGGTGTACCCTTGAAGGGCAGGATTTTTCCTCGATGTACAAGAAATTTAAAAATAAAGGTTACGAAGTATTCGGAGTTTCTCCTGATAGTTTGAAAAGTCATGAGAAGTTCAAAGAGAAATTCTCTTTTCCTTTTGAGCTAATATCTGATGAAGATAAAAAAATCGCTCAAGCATTTGGAGTTTGGATCGAAAAGTCGATGTACGGTAGAAAGTATATGGGAGTCGACAGATCGACCTACGTTATCGACTCGGGAAAAATAAAAAATATGTGGAGAAAAGTAAAAGTTAAAGGGCATGTTGAGGAAGTTTTGGAGGCCCTGTAGTGCAAACTTTTCCTATTGATATTAGCCCAGTGCTCTCTGAAAAAATAGCTGTGTTCCCTGGGGACCAAACGTTTATCCGTAAGGTTTCCATGGACATGAAAAACGGAGATCACTTGGGGCTATCTTCTATTCAAACTACTCTTCACGTTGGTGCCCATACAGATGCTCCAAATCACTATGATAAGAATGGGAAGGGAATTGATCAGCAAGATCTCCGTATTTATTTCGGGCCCTGCCAAGTGATTGAGGCCCAGGTATATAGTGAAGAAGGCAGAATAATAGATTCGAAGGAAAACTTGATTGGATTGAAAGACGGTATTTCTAGGGTTCTGTTTAAAACAGGAAGTTTTCCAAACCCCGATAGTTGGAATTCTGATTTTGCTAGCTTGTCACCTGAGCTCGTAGATACTCTTTCCAGCAGGGGCGTAAAGCTCGTAGGAATCGACACACCGTCGATTGACCCCGAGACCAGTAAGGCATTGGAGAGCCACAACTCAGTGGCAAAAAATGGTCTGGCGATACTTGAGGGAGTCGTTTTGGACAGGGTTGCCCCTGGCATTTATAGTCTTTTGGCTCTTCCGCTTCCAATCAAAAATGGGGATGCCTCTCCTGTCCGCGCCATATTGCTACCTGAGGGTGCCCTAAAAGAGCCATTCGAAGGCTTTTAGAAACCACTTTAGTGGGCCTAAGTATCTAAAATCACAAAAATTTCCCTGCAATGAAAGAATTTCATCTTGGCACTTTCTTTGCCTAATTGGAGGCCATGCGCGCATTCGCTTTAGGCCCAATTTTGTGTTGGGCACTTTTACTAACATTATTGGCAGTACCTGCCAGTGGAACCCCCCTCAAAGCTGAGGTTCTTATTGGTGATCTAAATCGACCCAATATCGTTCCTACACTGACCGCTACTGGTTCAAACTGGGAGCGACCCTATTACTGTAGTTCACTTGGCCTAGTATCAGGACCTTTTAACACTTCTGGAATTCCTAGTAATACTCCGGAAGCTAGTTCCCAACCAGGGGCAATTGGCCAAGGAAGGTTGGAAGATGTAGAGACTCAAACAGTTAATGGTCTTTTGAAGGAACATATTTTCTTTAACTACATTCAACGTGTTCGGGATAAGTATTCCATGTTGTTAGTTCCAGATTTTGAGTCTTATCTTAACTCCAACATAGGGTTAGAGGAAAACTTAGAAGAGGTAAAGCCCCATGGCTTTTCTGTTAGTAGGCTTCGCGAGTTTAGAGAGATCATTCACAACACAAGAAGACGTCTTCTAACAACTTTAAATGTAGAAAAGCAAATTCAGAATTTGGAAGATAATCAATTCGAGAAAAGACTCAAAGAGTGTGAGGATTGTTATCAAAGCCAAGTTGAATTTAATGGTGCTTGTGCTGATTTTAAAAGGAATGTGTCTTTCTTTAGAAGAGAACTTGTTCCGGGGTTATATGACTACCAAGTGAAACAAACTCTAGATTCAAACGAAATGATCGATTGGGAGTACCAACAATCAAGGTATTCGTATCTGAATTACGTTAAAAATATCCCAGTTCAAATAAGCGCTCAAGGCTATTCAGGAGTATCGAATTCTATTGTAAGGGCTCATATTGAAGTAAGATCCTCAGTTTGCCATCAGCCAGAAGAAATGCTGATACATGTGCAGACCTCTAGAAATTTATCTTGTACTTATAATCTAAGGCAGGTCACCAGTGCCATGGTAGACTCGTGCACTCAAGATCGGGCCTCGATTTTGTCTCAATACATGAGAGATTTAAGTTACGAATGTGCTTCCTATTTGTTCTCACCGGAGAATCAAGTTTTATTACAAACCATGGCTTCGGAGTATCTTGGTCACGGCAATATAGATACTCCAGCACTCGATTAAAAAAAATTTAGTTCTTAAAGCTCAGTTTCCCTTTAATATTTTTAAATTACCTGTTGGACGAGTAGTGAAAACCTAGTGTTTTCTTGTAGTCACTAGGTAAATCAGGAAGATGAGATCTCGGGATGAGATAAGTCGCTAAATTAAAAAAGTCTTGAAATATTTTATGCTTTTCAGTGGTAGCGCGCAGGTACTTATGTCCGCTCGATCCACCAGTACCTATCTTTGTTCCAAGCATTCTAAGGGCCATCAAAGCATGGCGGTATCTCCAAGTCGTAAAGAGCTCATCTATATCTTGAAGAGCGGTGATTAGCGAGAACGGAAGTTGGAGAATGGGTTCATCGCGGTAGAGTTTGATCAGCAAAGCACCATGTAAAGCTTTATAAGAGATTCTAAAGACCCCCTTTTCTCTGAGTCGATTGTATTCTGTTTCATCGAATAAGCTCATAAAACCTTCGCGATTGTCCTTTAGTGAAAGAAGATTTTTCTCTTTATCGTCATCACTCAGTTCGGGATGATTTTTCACGATAGACTCTTCGTTCATGAACATCTCTTCGGCGGCTGACTTATATTTTTGCCAAAAATCAAATTGATCAGTTTTTAGAAATGGAGTCCTTTCGAGCCACCGTTCAACCAATTCAAAAATTGACGGTTGGTTTTCAGCATCCAGAACATCTTGGTATTCTTTTCCTTCAAAGGCTTTTGAATAGGGTTTGTCGCTATAATTTAATCTTTTTTCTTTTTTGAGTCCTAACTTATTTTCGACGAGTCTAAACTGAGCGGACTGAAATCCCGATGCAGGATACAAGTAGTCTCTAAAATCAAGAAAGTCTAAAGGAGTCATGGTTTCAAGGATTCGAATTTGATCGATAAGCACTTTTTCGATTTCAATGACTCGGTGAAGTCTCGCTACCGCCGTCCCCATATTTGACTCGTCTACTGAATCCGTATCAAACAGCTTCCGTACGGATTCAATTTCAAAGAGAATTTGCTTAAACCAAAGTTCATAGGTTTGATGAACGACTATAAATAAGTGTTCATCATGGGCTGGATGACCAAATTCTTCGCTTCTAAGGCTCTGAGCGTCCAATATTTTATTGAGTTGTAGATAGTTAGAGTAATGGACCGGTGGGTATGGTTTAGTCATCTCAATCTCCCTCGCTTGTTGCACATTGGCATTGGGTGTCGTACTTCTGAGCGTATACACGTTAATACAGTCAGAGCCCTTGCATCTTCAACGTTTTTCTACCAAATTGGTGCTTTTAAGGGGGTGCTATGATGCAAATTCGCGCAATTCTTTTGCTAGTTGTCATGTTTCTTTCGCCATTTGTATTCGCAGAAGACACAAAGCCTGAGATCTCACTATCTGAAGTTCGAATTCAAGCTAAGCAGGCCTCCTTGGAAACTATTGAAGCTATCGAAGAGTCTTATGGACGAACTGCCACCTATCTCAGTGATTTTCAGCGCGGTTTTTTTCGGGCTTTCAACGATTTGAGATGGAACTTCGATTCCAAGCCGAGTCATCTTTTGACCTACCAGCAGAGTTTTCAAGAAGGTGAGAGTCAGGGGAGAATTGATGGTTTGAGCGCAGGCCAGGGTCAAGCCATGAGAATTGGAAGTGAACGTGGACGGAAAAATGCTAAAGAACGTTTTGAGACAGCCATTGAGCTGGGAGTCTTGCCTTCTGATAAAGTGACAGCTCCTCCCAGTGGTTTTTCTGGTTTGCGAGCCCATATTCCCGAGCCATGGTCTCTTGGTCGTCGATTTCTTAGAAAGAAAATCGAAATTAATAGTGAAATTCAAAAAAGAGTAAAAGGAAACGATTGGGAATTCGGTTGGGATATTGGTCACCTTCTAAGAGATCGACCCCAGGATAAAGATTTAAAGTTCAACTGGCAAGGGCGTTGGGCTTTTAGAAAGTGGCTATCTCAGGATTTAAACCTTAAATCAGGAGTCGTTCATATTGAGTGGTACAGATCTCTTGATGCCTACTCCAACGGGCGTGATGCGCAGACTGAGTTTGAAAGCGCTTTTATTAATAGCTATGACTCTCAAATCGAATTGGCCGTGGAGCGTTTGAAGAAAAAAGGTGATCTAGAAGCTCAAGATTTCGGCTATCGCTTTGCGAATCAAACCTTGTCAGAATATGCCACAGAACTAGGCTATTTTGACTCTTATTATGATAGTTATTTAAAATCGAGCATCGAAGGCTACGAGAATGTTTTTTCAAGAGAATTCTTAAAAGGCTTTAGTGAGACGTTCAATTTTTATGCGAATAATTCAGTTCCCGAGAATTTAAAAGTGAGGCTTGTAGATTCTAGTGGCAATCGACATTTTGCGCCCGGAACTCTAGTGAGTGTTATAGTCACACAACTTAGCAACTTTGGAGGGCAAGACTTTTCGGAACCCTTGCGAGTTAAAGGTCCAAGTTTGGTCAACTCCTACGTTTCTTCCTCGGAGATGTCTCTTCCAGGTCTTTCCCGACTTACTGCTCCCGCAAAATTCTTAGATATTGGTCCTTTAAAAGAAGACTTGATTCTCGATAAGACCTATCCAATTCTCGTTGAGTTAGGAGATGAAGTTCAAAAGGTAGAGTTTAAAGTTACTTTTAACGACATAGTTAAACAAGCTCTTGTATATCAGATAAGTAAAGAGGAAGAGCAAATTCTGATCGATCGAATTATTAAGGAACTCTCTGACGAATGGAATGAACTCTCTACGGGTCTCTTTACTGGCAATGCCTATAAAGGTGGGAACGAAGTTACTTATTTGGAATTACTCAATGAAGAATTCAAGTCAGCAGACCCAGTTTTTCAAGCTCGTATCCAAGATCGTATTAATGAATTCAAAGCGATTATAGGCGCACGTCCTACGAATTGGTTTTACTTTCTTTATAGAGCCAGGTGGGATGCCGCAAATAAGCTGATTGACGAGATGGGAAACTAGTCGTTAGAGCCCCATCTCAATTCAGGCTTTTCCAAGTTTATTTCCAAATCCAAAACATCTTGTTCAGAAAAGATGTGAGTTGGATTCACCTTAAGCTGTACTAAAAGTGATTCCATTTCAATATTCATTGGTGGTTTGGTGAGTGGAATCGAAACACCTGTGATTTTAAATCCAGGGTCTGTGACAAAAAGTTCAGTGGAATCAATCTTAGGTTCTACCGAGAATCTTTGTTGAAACTCAGCTTTGATTGCCTGTTCCAACCACTGATCTCCCCTTAGCCCAAGCATTAGCGCAAAGACTCCAATTGACAGAAAAAAGATAAGGCTCAGTCCACCAAAGACCGTAAGAAATGCTCTCAAGTGTCCTCCAATTGTTGTCTTACATGTTTTGAGAACTCTGAAATGTCCGACTCGTTCGAGTCAAAAGATGTCATTATACGAACTGAAAAATCAACTTCATCCCAAACATAAAAAAAGTATTTTTCCCGGATCGCTTTTAGATGTTCGCGAGGGAACTTAGCGAAAACAGCATTGCTTTGTACTGGATATAAAATTTCAAGTTGTTTTATTCCGCTCAATGCTTCGGAGAGTTTAGTGGCCATCGAAGTAGAGCTTCGAGCAATATCCAAATAAAGGTCATCTTTAAAATACCTTTCAAACTGAGCCGCTATATAGCGAGTCTTGGAAGGTAGTTGCAGGGCTTGTTTTCGAAAGAACTTAAAAGACTTTGCAATTTCATGATCTTTAATGAGGACAGCTTCTCCCATCATAAAACCATTTTTTGTTCCGCCCAATGAGATCACATCAAAATAGCTGGCCATTGTCTTTGGGTTTGCATCTAGATGGATGCATGCATTAAAAAAACGGGTGCCGTCGCAGTGGAGTAGCAGATTGTTCTCTTTACAGAACTGGGCAATTTCGTTGAGTTCGTCTAAACTGTAAGTGGTTCCCACTTCTGTAGGTTGTGTGATCGAAACCATTTTGACTTGAGAGAAATGTTGATCTCCCATTCGAATTTTATGTTTTTTGATTTCTTCTACAGTCAGTTTTCCATCAATCGATTTTGCAGGAATAAGTTTCACACCTGCGATCTTTTCAGGGGCTCCACATTCGTCGACATTCATATGACTGATATCAGAAGCAATAATACTGTTATAGCTCTGAAGGTGACTCTGAATCGAGAGGACATTGGCGGCGGTGCCATTGAAAACAAAAAAGACACCAAAGTCGCCCACAATATTCCGAATTGCTTCAGTCGCTTTTTTGGTAACATCATCTGTTCCATAGGATGGGGCGTGATCTCTGTCTACTTCGACGAGAGCTTTCATGATTTCAGGGTGAACACCAGCGTGGTTGTCACTCCCGAATCCTCTTTTGTAGTCGGTATCTATTGACATCTAGGAGCACTCCTCTTGATAGGGAATATTATGTAGTTAGATACTGGTAAATCAATTGTGAAGCAAGTTTAGAAGTGCGGTCGTCTAAGTCTAGAGGAGGAGAAACTTCGTAGATACCCAAAACGCGAACATCCACTTGTTTTTTTAGCCAGCTAATAAGTGGAAAAATATCATTTGGATGAAAACCAGTAGCCCAACTTTGACTGCATCCCATTGCAAAAGATGAAGAAAAACCATCTATATCGATCGACAAGTAAGTAGGGCGGCCGGGTGACATAAGAGCTGAGAGTTTTTTCTTTAGAAATTCAAATGGCGATGCGTCGGTATGATCAAAATCACTAAACGGAATAATTTGTGCACCTTTTTCAATGGCCCAATTTAAGTGAAACGAACTATTGCAGTGATCTTGAATGCCAATTTCAACAAAATCAAATTGCCCTTCAAACTCTGAGAGTAGGCGATAAAAAGGAGTTCCACTGGAAAGTCCTTTGTCTAATGGTCTTACATCTAAATGTGCATCGATATTTAAAATAAGTGGCTTTTGATCTTGGGTTTCTTGAGTAAGGCAAGCTTTTAAAAAACCGGCTCCATCGGGGTAAGCATAGTCGTGACCACCTCCCAGTCCGATGAAGTTGCATCCTTCTTCAAGAATGGTCTGAACGTATCTGCGTCCACTTTCGTGTCTTTCAGAAAGATCTAACTGGGTGGAAAGGTTACCTATGTCGTTGAGTTTGAATTTTCTTTTTGATTCATCTAAAGGTGGAGTCATTCGATAAAGGAATTTGCGAATGGCATCAGGTGCTTTTCGAGCGCCTATACGTCCACCATTTAACTTGATTCCATCGTCATCAGGATAGCCACCTAAGTAATAGGATTTGAATTCAGCTTTCTCTTCCGTCGATCGTAATTGAGTCTTAAATTCATTGAGATCGAGCCACTGATCCCATCGATGTGCAAGTTCACCAATACGCACATCTTGTTGATCATCTTTAGAGAAAAACAAGCTGGGATTTGTCGGATTATATTGGTTCATAATTACCAGGTCGAAAAGCTCTGTACGGGTCTGAAGCTATCGTGAAAGACATTTGCTCCATTGAGATCAAAAAATGACATCTCTAGCCCTGAATTACCAAAGTCTATAGTTCCAAAAAAGATCTGATCTTTCTGGGAAATAAAGATAGACCAGGAGCTGCCATCACCAGGAGCAATCTTGTAAGACCAGCGTTGACCTTTTGTAGGTGTGAAAACTTGGCCCGCTCGATATAGATGAAGGTTCTTGAAGTCTCTAAATTGATAGAGGTCAGCTTGTGTGCTTTCCCATGTTCCCAGGAGATTTTGAAGTCCAACAATATCAATGGTTTTTAGACGCAGTGTGCGCTTAGAAAAATCAATTGCCGCTTCACCTTGCACGTAGTCACCGGTTTTTAAACGCTTAAGGGATCTATTAACGATTGAATTTTGACCAACCAATTTAAAGGCTGATTGAGAGTTAATGAAAAGTACGGGTTGATTACCTGAGTAATCAACGATGCCCTCTACAGGGATCCCAAGAGCTGAAAAGCCCATTAAAATAGTAGTCAGAAAAATCGCAGACGAACGCACCATGACGCTTCATTACTTTGGACTATGGTCCAGGTCAATAAGAGAACTGGTTCATGACGCAAGATTTGAGTATGAAGCACAGCGCATACTAAAAAAAGGAGAAGCAATTGCCTCTCCTTCACTTTAAACGAAAAAAATTAAGCTCTGAATTAGCCGAGCTGCTGGTTACAGTAATCCCAGTTAACTAAATTCCAGAAGGACTCAATATATTTTGGTCGAGCATTTCTGTAGTCGATGTAATAGGCATGTTCCCATACGTCACAAGTTAAGATCGGAGTTAAATCGTGTGTAAGAGGGCAGCCAGCATTAGCTGTTTGCTCAATCACTAAACTTCCATCTGACTTTTTGCAAAGCCATGCCCACCCAGAACCAAAAAGAGTAGCTGAAGCTTGGGTAAACTTTTCTTTAAACTCGGCGAATGATCCAAAGTTTTTATTGATCTCATCAGCAATCTTACCAGTGGGTTCCCCACCGCCATTTGGTGAAAGGCAATTCCAGTAAAATGTATGATTGTATACTTGAGCGGCGTTGTTAAACATTCCGCCGTCTGACTTTTTAATGATGTCTTCAAGAGACATTGAAGCAAACTCGGTACCTTCGATTGCAGCATTGAGCTTAGTAACATAGGCGTTGTGGTGCTTACCGTAGTGGAACTCGAGAGTTTCTTTTGAAATATGTGGCTGCAAAGCATCCATAGCATATGGAAGTTCTGGTAGAGTAATGGCCATTTAATTCTCCTCAAATTGATTTACAAAGCCCACTGATTTTTGACGAATAAGTCTCGTGTCAGAAAGCTTTCATTTCGTTTTCAAGTGGAGAGGCTAGCAAGGCTCTAAAGACTTGTGAAGTTAAATAGTTTTAGATGCGCTGAATACTCATATTGCTTAGCGTATAAAGTCCTAGCCGGCGGCGGATAAGGACTCTTTGACGATGGCTTGGAGGTTTTGCAAATGCTGAAGGGGGTACTTAGAAAGTCCTTGCACCATAAGCTCTTTTCCAACCTCTTCCTGGGGAACTTCTCTAAACGTAATCAAAGTATCTAGAAAGTTCGCAGCTCCAACAATAAGGGCCAGCGGATTAATTTTACTTTCAACCAATTTTTTTGGAAAACCTGTTCCATCAGCGGTTTCTTCAGCTTGAAGTATGATCTCGATCACATTTCGATCAAAATGGTTCAAGTCTTTAACTTTTCTTGCACCAGTAATTGGGTGTTGTTTGTATTCTTTCAGCTCGTCTACAGACATTTCGGACATGGGTGTTCCGAGCTTAACTGAGCAATCAAGCATTCCCATATCGTGAAGAAGAGCGCCGAGGGCAAGCTGAGTTAAGGTTTCGTTATCTTTATAGCCGAGTCTCTCTGCTAAGGCGATCGCGTAGGTTGAAACAGCAACACCATGGGCAGCAATGGACTTTTGATCATTTCCGACGGCAAGTATCGACTTAACTGCATTGTTTTCAGCCATAATAAAATCGGCAAATCGGCTACAGCCTTTTTTGGCTGTTTGGTATTGGATTTCGTTCGTTGGATCATCCATGAGTTCTTCTGTTTGAGACTCTTGAATCCCTTGTATAATCTCTCCTCGCTCTTCGATGGATTTTTGAGAAGATTTATCAAAAGCAGCTTCGATATTTGCTGAAAGGTAATTTCTATAGTTAGCTTCGTTTTCCGAAAGAATATAAAGTTTTTTAAGTTTTTTCTCTTTGAGTTTTCCCAATCGAGAGCCTTCAAATGAGGCACCTTCACGAATATAAAGAATGTATTTAGATGCAATTTTAATATATATATCAAAATCGGTCTGTTGGTCTCCTCTTAAAGTGCTCGTGCGGATTGGTACGTATTCCATTTGGAGATCCTTTCTATCGGTGCTAACATTTACATACTATGGATGAAATTTTAGAAGATTTTAAGAGCGAATCAAAGGCATTGATAGCAGACTTGATCAATATCCTGGAAAGTGTCGAAGGAGACTTCACCAAGGTCGAGGAATTGGAGCAGTATGGCCAAGTGGTCGACCGCATCATGGGTGGTGCGAGCACTGTTTCGATGACCATGGATGATCCAAGTGAGATAGAAAAAATTGCGAAGTTCGCTGAGCTTTGCAAGAAGGTCGGTTATCGCGCTTCTCAAATTGAGAAAAATGAGGACTTCTTTCACATAACTGTAGCACTGTTAATGGATGCCACAGAAACAATGGAGTCCGTCGTAGATAGTCTTGGAAGAGAGCGAAAAAACTGGAATGAGTTTTTGTCTTCAACCTTTTTAGATCGGTTGAAATTTGTGAACTCTCATTTTAGTGAAAACACCAGAGCCAGCGTTGCGGTTGGTACCGGTGAAAATGCTATGGGACAAGATGATATTAACGACCTTTTG
>CAZFYV010000066.1:474-981 GCA_964523195.1 uncultured Pseudobdellovibrionaceae bacterium | reverse complement strand
AGTCTCTTGGAATATAAACCTTATTAGTTTGTGGGAAGTAGACTCCCATGGGATTAAAAGATCTCTTTGCAAAGCACCCCCATTGGGGGGCTGTCGAATTCTGTATTAAATCTTTGTCTGAAAAAGGTTTTATCGCTTATTTAGCCGGGGGGTGCGTGCGAGACGCCCTTCTCGGTATTTCGGCCAATGATTTTGATATCGCTACTAATGCAACTCCCGATCAGGTCGAAGACATTTTTGAAAAAACCATAGCCGTTGGCAAACAGTTTGGCGTAGTCGTCATTCCATTTGATCATTGCCAGATTGAAGTGGCGACCTTTCGCCTCGATTCCGAATACAAAGATGGTAGACACCCTGAAAACATAGAGTATTCGACTCCTGAAGAGGACGCAAAAAGACGAGACTTTACGGTCAATGGAATGTTCTATGACTTACAAAAAAATGAAGTTGTAGATTTTGTTGATGGTCAAAAGGATTTAAAAGATCGAGTTTTAAGAGTCATTGGCA
>CAZFYV010000066.1:0-452 GCA_964523195.1 uncultured Pseudobdellovibrionaceae bacterium | reverse complement strand
GGCAAACGCTTTGAGGAAGACCAGCTTCGCCTTATGCGTGCCATTCGATTCCGTGCACAGTTAGGTTTTAGCTGGGACGAAACAACTAAAAACGAGGTAATTAAACGTTTTCAAGATATTCAGACAGTTTCTATTGAACGAATTCGAGATGAGATATTTAAAACTCTAAAAACGGGGAATGCATTTTCTGGAATCCAGGAGTTTTACGAGTTTAAATATTTCGATGTGATTGCTACCGATTTTTTGAAATGGGCTAAAACCCTTCATTACGACACCCAAAAGTTTTCTGAAAACCTTAGAAAGAGTTTTGAAAATCACCAGATCAAGGCTGATTCCTTTGAAAAACTTGTTGGACTTGTTTTGGTTGCCTTTTATCTGAGTCTTAGAGAAGAGAATAAATCATTTGCTTCAGAGCTTGAGAAACTATTAGTCAGGTTTAAAGTTTCTAATCA
>CAZFYV010000065.1:0-13978 GCA_964523195.1 uncultured Pseudobdellovibrionaceae bacterium | reverse complement strand
ACCTCTCTCCCCAAGTAACTCATGCGAATTTTCAGGGCAACCCTGGAGGGAATCCTGTTAATGGGTATTTCATGGATTTCTCTCTAGAGCACTACAAGCAGAATACGATAAATACTTTTGATCTCGAACTTGGACAATTATTAAGCCCATCACCATTAACGATTCTCGATGTTCTTCAAGATGGAGATCTTCCTGTTGTCGTTGGAGACGACAGCCCAGTCTACCAAGCCTACTTAGTGATCAATGGATATACGATCTCGAGAGAGCCACTGAACTGTACTAACTCTAGTATTTTTAGTTTTGAGAATCACTACCTCCACAACGATGGAAACTCTATTGGTCAAGCTGCATTCGTTGGTACCATAGAATCTCCATTTGTTTCTTGGAGTAGTGGCGCAGCCGATGCCGTTGAGTTTTTCCACGAAGTTCAACTTCCATTGGTCGATACGGTCAACATCGATGTCTCAACAGCAACAATTGATCTCAATGTGCAAAGAACCACTGGAGACTCTGCAATAGTTATTAACGGAGTTGGGGTAGCAGAGGCTGGATTTAATGTCGCAAATGCAACTTCAGCTGTAGAAAGGTGGGAGACTGGTGCTACTTTCGTTGCTTACTGGAATTCTGTCTTAGCCGGAATCCCCACCGACGGCACCCCAACATCTATTACAATTGACCTACGGCAACTTGTTGGGGCCGACACGATAAGAGACCTTTTGGCACAAGGTAATTTTAATGTCGCAATAGCTGGTGGAATAAAAAGAGTCGAAGCTTCAAACAACTCAGCAAACAGAACTTATGGTTCTCCAGTAAGTGGGCCAGAACTCAACCTATTAGGAACCTACTTTACTGAAATCTGTGATGTCCCGGACGACCCGGACTCCCCTCTAGAAGATGGAGTCGTGGCACCTACTGATCCAGGAGACACCACAGCACCACAAATTATTTCTCTACAAGCATCAGAGATCACCTCGGATTCTGCAGTTATTCAATGGTTAACAGATGAAGGTGCCGACACCCAAGTTGGCTTCGGCGTCGGAACTATTAACCAGACAACGACCTTAGATGCCACTGCCAAAGTTTTTCACAGAGTTGTGTTAACAGGTTTGCAACCTTACAAGTTTTATCTTTATGAAGCCAGATCCGCAGATGGCAATGGTAATCAAGCTACTAGTAACATTTTAATTTTTAGGACTCTCAGATGACAAAGTGGTTACTATTTCTCATCATTATATTTTCATTCTCTTTTTCTGAAGCAAGAAAGATTATGGGTAAACATCGCCTTTCAACGGGCGTGATGGTTTTAGCTTCTTCCACATCACAAGGGGGTCAAGGGCCACAAGGTTCAACTGTACTTACCCACAGCGAGTATATGTACAATTTTGGCTGGTGGAACTTTGGTATGTTCTATCAATACGATAAACAGGGAACTGTTCAACAAGACACTGCTTTTGGACCAAAACTTGATGTGCAATTTGGACCACTTTTTTTAGAAGTAGGATATATGGCTATTATGTATAGGTCGTATACGGACAGATCCGTCGCGGATGAAACTGGTGATGGCTACTTTGCAGGAGCTGGGGTTAGGTTTAGGCTTTCAAAAAATTGGTTTTTTCAAGGAAGTTACAAATACAGAGTTCAAAACATTAAAGAGCAAGACGGGCTCAAACTTTCTGAGAACATAGAACAAATTGATGGATATCCTCTAGCTGGTGTGGGGTTAAACTTCTAATGAAACCATCGATCCTACTCAACAGCATTGGAATACTTCTAATTTTTCTTTTTGTAAGTTCCTGTGGAAGAGCTCCATCTCGCTTATTAAGACAAGGACAAAGCCCTGTCTACGACTTCCCTTTATATTTGAGTGAAGGTTTCAACGGCAGAGTTTTAAAATTTGATCGAGACATCAATCAAGAAGTACTTATCTCAGGCCTCGATAACCCTTTAGGTATTGCAACTGATCGAGCAAACAATCTCTATGTTGTAGAAGAGGGAAACAATCGAGTACTAAAAGTAGATGTTTCTGATGGTTCCTTTGAAGTTGTTGCAGACAATTTAGATAACCCAAGTGTCGTTGCTGTAGATAGCTTTGGTGAAGTCTATGTGATTCAGCAAGGAACTTCTCGAAATATACTAAGGCTTTCAGATCGATCCGTAATTAAAAGCTATGAAGATCCACTTCTTCCTACCGCTCTTGCTTTTGGAGTTGAAGACATCATGATCGTTGGAGTTGACGATACATCTAGTAACGATGACTTCGTTGAATGGGTTAAAAGCGGATCTAGAGTCACTGTGAATACTCCAACCAATATTAGTACTGATAGTACAGGTCGTGTCTACGTTTCTGAAAACCTTTTAAACAACTCAAATGTTTTTAGGTATCATCAAAAACAAGGCTCAGGTAAAACGACCATTGCAGAGAGCTTAAGTGCGCCTTCTGGAATCGCGGTAGATCCAGTAGGGAACTTATACGTTATCGAGCAGGGAGCTGCTCGAGTTGTGCTTATTGATATCACTGGAAATAAATTTGTTTTTATCGATGGCTCTATAGATCCACAATACTTAGCATTCACTCAGTACTAATCTAAAACTTAAAACAAAAGGGCCTAATTACCCTTTTGTTTTTTCATTTGCTCCATTTGCTTTTTTAAAGCCTCAAGTTGTTTGGGATCCATTCCGGTACCTGGGTTAAACACTGGCATCTGAAACTTTTTATATCCCTTTGGAACCCTAAATTCACTCGCTTGCATGGCTCGTGCTTGAAACTTGGTAGTCATCATAGTGGTTGTATTACCACCTGATTTAAACTCAGACCATAACGGAAAAGCCGAGGCTCCCATTGCTTTATTGAGCGCTCTATAATCGTAGGCGTTACTAGCCATATCTGGATTGTTTTTAGTCATCTCATCGTTGAATGAAGTAAATACTTTATCAATCTTTTTAGCGTCGGCAGCACTCACACCCATATCTGTCATAGAGATCATACAGATCATTGCATCGGTTTTGCCTTCGATCTTGGCCTGGAACATTGTACATTTTTTTCCAAGCTTTTTGCGACTACCGAGCTTTTTATAATTCACTTTAGGCATCTTGGTCTTTGTTTGCTTTTTAGGCATAAAAGCCTGCGCTCGGTTCATCATTTCTGCCATATCCATATACATGCGTTGACCAGTCATCACATTGTACATTTTCCCTTTGGGGGTCATTATAATATAACCTTTTCCCATTGGATTCTTCTCAGCCGCCTGATCAGCCATTCCGAAGATTTTCATACCGTATTTGGACATATACATTTTAAGAGGAATTTTCCTGCCTTTTGAATCACTCGAGGTGATTTGCTGCTCAACATAGAGTCCCGCAGATGCTTGAAAACAATAAAAGGCACCAACAAACAATAAAAAGTATTTTAGTAATTTCATAGATGTTCTCTGTAAAAGTCGTTAATTAAAATTCAATGATATAATTCATTGGATCTACAGGTACGTTCTCAACTCTCACTTCATAATGCAAGTGAGGACCTGTTGATCGACCAGTGTTTCCAACCGCAGCAATGATATCCCAGCGGCTAACCTTCTGGCCAACTTTTACAAAGATTTGAGAGTTGTGACCATAGCGGGTCACAAGTCCGAAACCGTGATCGATTGAAACGAGGCGTCCATAACCTGGGTCATAGCCAGCAAACGAAACCACACCATCTGCAGGCGCGTAAACTGGAGTACCAGGTGATGCAGCTATATCGAGCCCATTATGCATCACAGGACGATTCGAAAATGGCGAAATTCGATAACCAAATTTCGAAGTATACCAACCCCTAACGGGCTTTATATTTGGAGTTGCATTAATGCGGCTTTCTTTCTGCTCTAGCTTCTGCCACAAACGAAGGACATCTTGTTCTCGAAGCTGAGTTTCTCTAACAGCTAGATCTATTCGAATCGCTAGAGAGGCATAGTCTCTTTGGCCCGCAACGGACAATTCACCTTTTGTAGAGTTGACTGGCGCATTCTTAAAGAAGATTTTGTCTTGGCTCTTCAATTCTGCAGCTGGAGCCCGCTCATCTATATTGACGTTGAACTGCTCGAGATCTTCTTTTGTTTTAACCCCAGGGCCCATTGCAAGATTAAGAGTCCTATTAGGGTCATCGGCGTTGGTAATGAGCTTTAATTTCGCCGTATTAACCTTGGTTCGCTCTAGAGCTTTCTCTAAGGCATTAAGCTTACCTTCAACCACACGAAATTTTTCGTGAAGTAAATTATTCTCAGCACGTAATTGTTTATTTTCTATGGATTGAGCAAGAAGACCCACATAGTCGACGACCATTGCGGCTGTAACAACCATCGCAAGTAAGCCAAAAAAGGTAACAGCACGGATCCAACTTAAAGAAGCAACAAACTTCTTTGTTGTGCCTTTCCGGTTACTTACAAGTAAAAGGGTTATTTTTTTCTTATCCAAACCTTTGTCCTGTCTTGCTTAATACTTGGTACCTTAGGAAAACCGTCAAAATGCGTCAATTAGATTCCTAATTATCTACGGTTTTGCAAATAGTACCATGCAAGTAATGTTGTCATCTCCACCGCCTTGCTTTGCTTCTTCTATCGCGCGAGGCACAATTTCAGCCGGCTTCATAGTATGACACATTTCAGCAATGCGTTCGTCACTGACCAATCCAGATAATCCATCCGAACACATCAACACCATCTCACCTTCTTTAAGGTTTCGCTCAATCACATCGCACTCGACATCTCTTTCGAAACCCACACTTCGTGTGATTACATTCTTCGCCACAAAGTTATCAATATTTTCTTCACTAATTAAACCGAGCTTTAATTGTTCGTTAACTAATGAGTGATCTTCAGTGATTTGCCAAAAATAAGGTTTAGAAGACAAGTAAGCGCGAGAGTCACCAACGTTACCGATGTACAAAGTTCCTTGATGGTGGAAAGCCACCACTAGAGTGGTTCCCATGCCCCTAAGTTCTGGGTTCTCAACATTACTTTTATCAAAGATGGCATTACTTGCTTGTTTATATGCTTCAGACAAAAGAGTTTTTGGAGAAATGTTGTTACCCATTTCAGTGTAGTAGCGAGCGACCACATCTCGAACAGTTTCCACTGCCATTTTTGAGGCCATATCACCACCACGGTGACCACCCATTCCGTCGGCCACCATAAACAAACCGAGTTCACGATCTACCAAAAAGGCATCTTCGTTTCTTTCTCGCTTCATTCCTATATCTGTCTGACACCAGACTTCTATTCCCATAGTCCTTAGTTTATCGAAGTGAAAAGAGGTAACCAAGCAAAAACTCAAAGGAAATCGGAATCCAGACGCTTTCAGGTCGGATGTCCGAAAAAAGTCTAAATTGCTCCCAAATCCACTACAGGACTGATTGACCGCTTATGAAACACGAGAATCTTCCGATAAATAACTAAAGGGTGTTCAATGTTCAAAAACCGCTTCTATACAGCCATAGCTCTCTCTATCTTGATCCACATGACGACGACTTTGGCTTTATACATTTCAAAAATGGAACCGCCTAAGGTCCAGCCGAACCTCGAATCAAGTACCGTTGATTTGATGGATGAGGACACACTAAGAAAGCTTATTGCCGCACAAAAAACCAAAGGCCAGATCGTCGAGCAAAACAAGAAGGCTCTAAACGACGAAGTGCCCGACAAAGCCAAGTTCCTAAGCGCTAAAAATCAAAAGGTTCTAAACGAGACCAAAGCCGCAAGAACTGGGAGATTCAAAAATACAAATGACTTAAACTCGGGGGCCGCCAAACCCAAGCCAGTTGTGGCTAAGAGGCCTGCTAAACCCAAATTTCCAAAACTTGGCAAAAACATCCGAGTTCAGAAGGAATCTCCAGTAACTCTACCCAAGCTGGTGGACCTCAAACCCAAGTTCAAATACGGAAAAGACTTCACTCAGCCACAAGAACGAGTTGTTCAATCAGGTGGCCAGGGTCCAAGTCAAACCGATGACTATCTAAAAGATGTTAAAACAGGTCTTCAAACTCTGCTTAGCACCCGAGAGTTTGTTTACTACTCATATTACTCGCGCATTAAAAACAAACTTCGCCAGTACTGGGAGCCAATGATCAAAGAACGTATTACAAAAATACTTCGTTCAGGAAGATCCATTGCTTCTACTTCAAATCGAGTGACTAACCTATTGATCACCCTCAATCAAAAAGGTCACCTGGTAAAAGTTCAAGTCATGGGAGAATCGGGCCTACAAGATCTCGATGAAGCAGCTATCGAAGCCTTTGAATCGGCTGCCCCTTTTCCCAATCCACCGGAAGGAATCATCGAGCAAGATGGTACCATCAAAATCCGTTGGGATTTCATTCTAGAAGCCTAGTCCATTGGCGTAGATTTATTCCGATTTAAGCTATCAAATTCCACATAGGCAAATTTGACCTAGAACCTCTGTCTAAGACTCACTGGCTTTTCGTTTTGTATAATGATTTTAAGCACTTACTAGCTTTTCCGTCAGTTGACATTAGTAACGTCTCAAGCTACAAAAAGGATTCTAAAATTGCTGGATTTTAACTAAGGATTTCACACGTGAAAACGAAAATGCCCCCACGCGAAGTGGTAGATCGCATATGTGGCCGCGCCCATTATTTGGCCACGCAAATGATTTTTCAAGCAAACATCCGCAAGGATAAAGCAAAAGGTGACCCCAAAGTCGGCGGTCACGCATCTGCTTCATCGAGTGCGCTACATATACTTGGTGCCCTACACCTGTTTATGAAATCGGGTTACGACTTTTTTGCAAACAAACCCCACGCCTCGCCTGCCGATCACGCTTACAACTATTTGATGGATATCATGCTCGATGAAAATGGCGATCGTTTATCAAAAGATTTAAAAGATAAAGCTATGATGGGATTACGAGCATTTCCAACTGAAGACATGCCTTATACGTTCCAGTCCTATCACTCAGTATACGACCCGGATCACCATGGATTTCTACCTTCAGGTACAGTTGGAATCCCTCCTGTAAATGTTGGTTACTTAGCCCATGCTTATAGGTTTGCTAAAGAACACGGCTGTGAAGTTCCCGACGCTCACTTTTGGTCGTTAATGGGAGATTCAGAATTCAGAGAAGGCTCTGTATTTGAAGCCACTCCAGATTTTGCGGAACGTGAGATCGGTAACCTAACTTGGATTGTGGATTACAATAGACAATCACTCGATGGTCACAGAATCACCAACAAAACTATAATGGACGGTACAGATAACGAGCGTATCGAGCGTACGATGCTTGCCAACGGTTGGGATGTCATTCAAGTACGCCATGGAAAAAAACGTCACGAGCTTTTTGCAAGAGATGGCGGAAAAGAATTCAAAAAATGGCTCGAAGAAGATTTAGAGGACTATGAGTTTCAAGCGCTTCTTTTGGTAGAAGATATGGCTGAACTTAAAAAGGGAATCATAGAGGCCCATGCTCAACTCAAGACCTTCTTAAAAGGCGTCACTGATGCGGAACTCTATCTCGCACTTCGCGATCTCGGTGGTAACGACATCGAACAAATGATCGAAGCCATGGAGGAATCAAAAAAGAATCCACGCAAACCATGTATGATCATCGCCCATACCGTTAAAGGCTGGGGACTTCAAATGGCTGCTGCCCAAGGAAACCACTCTTCACTTCCTTCAGGAAAGGAAATGGAAGAGCTTATGGAAACACAAGGCCTCAGCGTTGAAAATATGTTCGACGGATTCGATGCAAAAAGTGAAGAAGCTAAGTTTCTCAAAAAACGTGGCGACAAGCTTTATAAAGACATTCAGGATATGAATGACCTTCGCGAAAGAAATATCAAAAAGTTCCGCGAAGAATTAGATGGAATGGGTGAAGTTCCAGGTACCTTTGATATTAATACTAAACTAGCGAGTTATCCTCACACTCAATGGATGCTCGGACAGTGTACGGCAAAGCTTACCCGAATTGCTAATACTCCAATTGATGAAAGCAAGCTTGAAGAAAAACAAAAGCCACTTAACGACTTCGAAAAAGCCTGGAAATACCCAGCTGAACTCTTGGTATCAATGGCTCCGGACGTTGGAACAAGTACAAACTTGAATCCGGCGATGGATGGAAAGATTTTTGGTGCCGCCGCAGTAGACGATTGGGAAGACGAACTAGAAGTTCGTGATACGAAACTACCTGATTTAGTACCTGGTGAAGATGCATCTGATCGATTCTTACGTTTTGAAATCGCTGAGTGTAATGTGATGTCATGTGTGGGTTCTTACGGAATGCTTAGACACTTTCTTGGTATTCCAATGCTACCTCTAATGACAGTTTACGATTTCTTTATTAAGCGTGCACACGATCAGTACTTCTATAACTTGTACTGGAAATCGAGCTTTATTCTCGTTGGAACTCCATCGGGTGTAACACTTTCACCAGAAGGGGCCCAGCACGGTTGGAAGTCTGATTTTCAAATTCCAAATCAAATCACTTGGGAGCCAATGTTCTGCGCTGAGATGGATTGGATATTGGCCGATGCGATCAAACGTCACCACACCCATGATAATGAAGGACGTAATGGTGTTGTTGTCCGTGGTGTCACTCGCGGGATTGATCAAAAGTTATTTATGAAGCATTTAAAGCGACAAAAACGCTTTAAACAAAATGTGGATGCATCTCAGTTGCTTCATCCTAAAGCATCTCCTTTGGATGGAGCTGTTGATGAATCAAGTTTAGCCTCGTTTGATGAAGGACAAATTCTTGAAACTATTAGAAATGAAGTTTTGAGTGGTGCCTATTATCTTATCGATTACAGAGGCTATGCGGGCTATGAACCTGGCGATAATGTTGTAAATATTTTTGCCATGGGTGCAATGGGAACTGAAGCTGTTCAAGCATCAGATGATCTTTTAGCAAAAGGTATTTACGCCAACGTCATTATTGTAACTTCAAGTGATTTACTTGTGGGAACTCTAGCCCATGAAAATGACTACAGCTACTTGAAAGACTATCTCAGCATTAACGGTGAGCTACATATTCAACCAAATATGAATGGACACACATCGGCTGGCGAGATGGCAACAATAGCTGGTCGAAGAGTTCCAATTGTAAGTGTGCACGATGGTGAACCGGGACTTCTCGATAACTTGGGTTCAATAATAGGCGTGAGACAAGAATCTCTAGCGGTTCGTAAACACTCTAAGTGTGGACGACCAGAAGAAGTCTACAGTTTCCACAAGATTGACCACAATGCTGTGTTTGAAGCCTGTGGAAAAGTCTTAAGTGAGACAGCAATGGAAAATGTCCATGTTTCTCAAAGAGCTTTAGGCACTGTGGATAACCATCAGTTATCAACAGACTGGCGTAACCTTTGGGGAAAAAACTAGGAACAAATTCCTAGTATTATCCACAATAAAAAAAGCCACCTCGATCGGGTGGCTTTTTTATTTTTAAAACTAGAAACAATCTATCTTGCAAATAGCCTTAGATCTCAATCGGCTCAACCAAAGTTTCTATAAGGGATTCATCAGTATCGATTCTCATCAAGGGTCGATAGATATCGTGGCTCGACTTACCTCGATCGATATTATTGAAATCAACCCCAGGATTCTTTTCTGCTTCTGCATCTTCATGTAATGCCGATGGATGGTCTTCTAAAACAATTGCTAAGTCTTCTGCTGGAAGATCAGAAATGGTATTCACACTCATATAAGTTTCAAGCGGATCAAAATTAAATGTCGGAGTTTCATCGGTACTAATATACGCCACTTTATTTACAGCGCAGGCATTAGTTACTGTTCTCATAATGTAAGCTCTATTTCTTCTGTTGAGCTTATTAGTTGCTCTAAGCGGTTGCCAGTAGGCGGCCATTCCACTTTTTCGACCAACTAAAAATGAACCATCCCTATTAATAAGGTGACGAGCCATTTTTACTCCACATCGAATATTGCTGATAGGGTCATACAAATCATAACCTCTACAATTATAAGCTCGTCTTAAAACGGGGTTAATTTGATAAAGACCAATATTCTTACCACCATTGAAATGAACATAATTTCTAGGGCCGTGTAAGCTTTCTTTCCAAGCCAAACTCAAAAAGAGTTGATGCCAAAAGATTTTACGCTTTCTCTCTGATCTACCATAACCTGGACAAAACTCTTCAATCTGAGATTCATGATGACCAAGAAAGTTGTCTTTATAAGTCGTAAACAAATGCTTCTTAAGCTCATCGTCCCAAGACTTCTTCCAAGTGCCCTTAACAAGTCTTCCCTTGTATCCAGCCTCAGCATCGTTCAAGCCAACGATCGTAATAGTAGATAAAAATACAAATAGCGCAATAAGTGACCTTAATGCCATAAACAACCCCCCTGGTTGACAGGGACAAATCTAGTGAGCCAAAAAACAAAAGAAAATAAGAACAAAACAGCGCTAAATATTTTTTAATTGCTGCATTTTGACGTGACCAAAATGGAGTTCACTTAATTCAAGACCGTGGACAAAAATGAGCCTTTGAAGACATTACACACTACTTTTCGAACCGCCAGTTTCTTACTTTGACAGCGAAATTTTATAGGTTGAAAATATTATCATGCGCGGTAACGGAATTAGTATCTTAAAAAGGCTTTTACTCACCATTCTAGTTATATCTGGGGCCTGGTATTACATCTTCAATCCATGTCATTTTCATCGATGCCTGGCCGATTTACATCCTGCAATCAAGACTGAGAACTACCCAGATCCCTATAGAGATCACTTTCACGACCATGAAATAAATGGCAAGACAATCCCCATCTCCCCGAAAAATCAAATGGTCTTTAACTACCTAGAAAAAGACAATATGAATCAGGACATCGCTAATGAACCAAAAGTGGTAAACTATAGTGGGAAACTCAGTACTAAAATTAAGAAGTCCATTGAAAAGTTCATTAAGCATGTGCCTAGCTTTGATATCAATTTATTAGCTGGCGTTTATTACTTTAATGATATCGGGGGAACTGGATATACCGAATATATCAATAAACCCAAAAGCGACCGAACCGGATGGGACAAGAAAAAAGCATTTATGGTTTTTGATTTCGGAATTCTTTCAGGCATGGAAGCCAATGATTGGGCAACGTGGAGAGACTCCTCAGTATTTAATTTAATGAGAAAAGAAGTATTTACTCCAGCGAGTCCCATACCAAGCCTTAAAACCGATGGATACTCAGTGCAAATTGAGCTATCTGATAAAATCACTCAAACTCAAGACGTACTCATCGACTATATTGTTTTTCACGAACTCGCTCATGTCTATAAACTTCAAACTGACCTGGTACCGCTAGATCCACATCCTCATGATATGGATTTAGCGGATCGATTCGAGTTTATCGAGGCTAGCTGGGTTCCCCATCCTAATGACAATAGGTATTTTTCTGAGCTGGTGGAAGAGCATGATGAACTAAGGAATATGCGATTTTATTTTGCCAGCGAGAGAGATCGACTTTCTAGTGACAAGATCCCAGTGGTTTACAAGCACCTCGAATTTTCTAATTTCCCAAGTCTTTATGCAATGACCAGTTACAAAGAAGACTTTGCAGAGAGCATGGCTATATATCTACACAACAAAGTTTTTAACCGTCCTTACAGAATTAAAGTTCTAAAAAATGATAAGGTTGTCAGAGAATTCGAGAGCTGTATCGTAGACAACTCTTGCCCACGAAAGATCGAAATACTTAGTCGAATTATTAAGAAGTAACTACTGTGTCTCTACAGAACTGTAGTTCACATAATCGTGAGTCATATATTTGAACTCAGATTTAATTTGGTCTGCTGAGATAATTGAGTTGTAAAGTCTAATTTCATCCATGGAGCCATCAAACTCCGTTGGAGTCCCACCAGTATCCGCCACTACACCAAACTTGCTGAACGGGCTGGTTTTAATTCCTGTTTCTGAGTTTCCAGAACCATTGAGAACACCATTCACAAAAAACTGTACCGCACCTGTCACATGGTCTCTTGTAATCGTGACATGTCTCCAAGCTTCATCATTGACCACAAAGTTTGACTTGGCAGCAGCACCATTACCTGCAGTCACACCGATATAGCCAGAAGCATCCATCCACCCAAAAAAGATATCATTTCCGTTACCAGCACTTTCAACACCCGTAATTCCAGGCGCTCTCCACATAGTATTGTCTCCTGTTTGGCTGGTCTTCATCCAAAGCATGAGTGTGGAAGTCTGGCCAATAATGGTGGATAGATCAAAACCCACATCCATAGCATCAAAGTCTCCATCAAACTGAAGTCCATTACCAATAACCCCTGGAGTTGACCCCGCACCATTTTCTAAAGTTCCATGATTACTACTAGCCGTACTATCTGCCATTTGTGGAGCTGCAGCACCATCATCATCAGACAAATGCCATACCCCTGAATGCCCAGCCCAAATGGCATTAGCGTTTTCACTACTTGTAGCAGCATCATTATCAAAATAAACCCACACATCCACATAACTATCAGCAGGAATATTAGGAACACTCACCCAAACATTGGTGGTTCCGTTTAAGTTCACAGATTCGATTTCATGATTTAATTGAGTCGTGTGAGTGCTATCTAAAACTCTAATATCAGAAGCATCCGAATTTAAAAGGAGCGGTGAGAAATTAGCACTACTAAGCTTTAACAACACAGGAACATTAGTATGGGGAACGGACTGATCATAGTTAGTAATTCGAACTCTAACTCTACGCTGCCAATCTGTATCCCACCAAGGCTCCACCGCAACAAAATCAACATTAATATTCGAACTCGTAAGTACGCCTCCATTATCAGTCGCTGTTAGTGCTACTGTGTTTTCCACAACCCCATTTTGAATATAAAAACTACCTTCAGTCATTGCTGCCACAAGATTGTATTGAGTTATCAAAGAGGTACACGAATCATCTGAATAAAACTGAGCTGACTTATCATTACTCAAATCGATCAATGTGTCTGTGGCATTAGCGAGCTTGTTTCCATAAACATCTAATCTCGAGATGTTAACTTCATGGCACTCATCAACCGCCAGTGGAGTTTCAGACTCTAAGGCGAGCATAGTTGGAGTTCCACCAATATTGATAAACTGTGAGTCTGAATCTAGAGCGCTTGATGCGACTAAGGTTAAAGATTGAGGTGCTGTTGTGCTGGAAACATAAAAAGTCTGAGACTGAGTTGCGTTTGTGATCACAACTTGAGAAATACCAGAAGTACAGCCTGCATCTGAATAAATAAGAGCTGTACCATTGTTGATAGCCAAATTCACTGTTAGATCAGCTGTTACAGGTGATGGAATATTATCAGATGTTAACGATGTCACTGAATATTCCTGACAGGCTCCTGCTGCAAAAGCTCCCGGTCCTCCCAGAGAAATTTTAGATGGATCAGGAAGTAATGCCATACCTGTCAAATTACTTGTGGCTGCAAAGTTATCAAAACCATTACTGTATGGTAAATTTAGTGTCTCTGCGTGATTTCCATCGACACCAGGAGCGTAGCGTACAACCAAAGTACAATCAGCACTGATCGACATTCCACAATCACCACCAACTCCAGGGTAAACGCCACCTTTGAATTGAAACTGATTTGCTAAAAACGGAGCTGAAGGAACAATCGCAGGAGAATTACCAGTATACCTAACGGTGAACGTTGTCTCTGCAAACTGCCCTGGAGTGACCGTTCCGAAATCATAGGCATTGGGATCGATGGTCAACACTGAGTATCCGGTCACATAAAAATCATAGTTGGTATTGTTAGCCGAGACTTGGCTAGTTCCTGTGGCATAGATGTCAACTTTGTAATCTGTTGCTGGACTTAATCCACAGCCAGTAAAATTATAGACATTAGTATTTGCTGGTAGATTCTGAGGTCCACAAACAACGGCATCAAATTCGTCGAGAATCGTTAAAACATATCCAGTGTCGTTTCCGGTATCCTGCCATCGAATCTGTGGAACGAGTCCATCACTCAAAAAAGCATCAGCTAC
>CAZFYV010000064.1:0-14547 GCA_964523195.1 uncultured Pseudobdellovibrionaceae bacterium | reverse complement strand
TAGTCAGTTTGGAGTGACTAAAGGAAGTCTTCCATTAATTATGAGTAATTTGTCCGAAGGACCTGTTATTGCGATTTTCTCACATACAGGCTTTCAGGATGCGGCTGATGGAGCTTCACACCAGGCTCTGTCGTATTTTTCTATGGTTTCAGCAATTCCTAAAGTTGATGTTTATTGCCTCACCTCATCTTCAGAAGCGTATGCATTAGTAACTCAGTCTATCGAGCACTTTGCGGAAAAAAGAAAAGCCGGTGAAGTACCTCACTCACAAGTTTTCTTTTTAGGTCGAGAGAATTTTGCGAGAACTTATATTGGAGAAAATCCTAGCTATGAGCTTGGTAAGGCACAGGTTGTTGTTGATAAAACAGCAGACTTTAAAGAGAGTGTGACGATCGCGGCAGCAGGTTCGTTATTGCCACAGGCTATTAAAGCTTCTGAGCAGTTGGCATCAATGAATATTGGATCTGTGGTTGTGAATCCATCTTCAATTAATAGGCCTGATGTTGAGTGTTTTAAATCAGCATTGGCTAAAACAAATAACAGACTTATTACTGTGGAGGATCACAGAGCGGTTGCTGGAATGGGTGCGATGCTTGTACACACTCTTTCTAACGAAGGTTGCCAACTAAAATCGATGAGTTTGGGAGTGAGTGATCAGTTTGGCCAGAGTTCCTATACCGCCATTGGTCTGTATGAAAAACACGGCCTCGATTCGGAATCGATCACTCGTACTGCAAAAGTTCTATTAGAAAAATAGTTAGAAAAGAATTTTTTAAAGATAAAGTAAGGCTCTTGAGGAATTAAGAGCCTTTTTTATTTAGGCTTTTTCAGTCGCTTTTTCTTCGGCACCTGCAGTTGATTTTGCATCGCCTTTTTCGATTTTTTCTTTTGATGAATCAGTTACATCAATAGAATTGTCATCATCGCTGATACCTTTTTTGAAGCCATTGATTGCTTCACCAAGTGATTTACCAAGCTCAGGAAGTCTTCTAGCGCCGAAGAGTAGCACTATAATTCCTACGACTAATAAAATTTGCCAAATAGATACGCCCATACGAGTTGCCTCCGATTCCTTATATTATCACAAGGAGAACAAAAATGATCTAGCTTCGTTCAAGAAATATTCCCTAACTTCGGTCCTTTATCTGTAAAACTCAGAGAAAGGTAAAGAGTTTTTTTCTTAAAATGAGACACCTCTTCTAGACCAAGGGCTCGACAGGACCAGTCTTGACCAAATGCGAAGAAAATAGGCAACTAAAAAGTGGGACAAGGGACTGTACTTTCACAATTGGGGACACGGATGAAATCAATAGTGATGAGCTTATGGCTTGCTTTCGCACTCATTTTTGCTGCCTGTGGAAATGATAACAACGACAAAGATCTTTACCTAGGAATTGACCCTCCTCCTCCGAGTGGAGATATTCCAGCTGTACCCACTGGCGTGACAGGAAATATTGTCGATGATTGGCAGAGGCCAATTCCTGATACTGGTGAACCTTCAAGAAGTTATCGAAACATTTGGGTGAGAATGTTTCCTATTCTTTCAGCCCCTTATAGAGACCCATATCCTCTAACTCAGAATATTGATCGAGTGGATTTGTACAACTCTGGAACCTTAAGAGTTTATTCTCAAACGACAAAGTCCCTTCTAGGAGAAGGCCAGTCCGTCAAATTCTTTTTCGATCAAGATCGAATCACGATAGATGGTCAGAGAATTTCTTTAGAACGAGTTTGGATCAGTCCTATCAATCCTGCAATAACCACAACAGCTAGATGGGATAGGGGTAGAACTAATGCCATGAAGTTGGAATTGCGTGGACAGTTTGTTGTTCAGCCAACGACTCACTCAAAAAATCTCATTCCAGAGTCGTTTATTGATTATCAACAAGATTTTGGCGAGCAAATGTATAGTATTTCTTGGATGCTCATGGCAGAAGAGGAACCCAAAGTTTGGTCTCTGGTAAATGTTTTGCCCGTGAACGACTACCTACTCTCTGTGGTGCCATCTGAAGTTATCCTTTCTTGGCATCAGGAAGCTTTAAAAGCTCAAGCTATTGCTGCTAGAACCTATGCGCTTTTTGAGATGATGGAGTCACGGGAAATTATTAAAAGGTCTTGGGACGTTGATCCGACAACCTGGTTTCAGTCCTATCGAGGTCATTCTTTTCAAAAAGGCAATTCAGCCATGAGGCGTATGGAGGTTCCAAGAACTACCAGTGCAGTTAACGATACTGCTGATTTAGCTTTGTTTTATAATGGAGACATTATTAAAGCTTATTTTTCCAGTAACTCAGGTGGATTAACTTGTACTGCCAGTGAGTGTTTTGATTTGCCTACGAACCCGGATTACCTGGTCGTTAAAAGTGATATTGATGGCATTAAAGAAGAAACCGGGGAAACTGGAACCTGGGGTCGAAGATCAAGTCTGACTAAAAGTAATATCATTGGAAAACTTAGACAAGTTGGAGTTCGAACTAGTGGATTCAAGCAAATAAGAAATGGTGTTCGTGGCCCTAGTACGAGAACGTGGCAAATCGCAGTTGAATACACTGATGGCACAGAAATCCTTTTATCGAGAGCGGATTCACGAAAAATAATGCCCTTGTTTGGTCCGATAAGAAGTTATCTCTATGAGCTATCTCCAATGTCGGGTGGAGTTCAGCAGGTTGTTGGCCATGGATTTGGTCATGGCGTAGGAATGTCCCAGTGGGGCGCACAGCTTCACGCGGTTCGAGGATATTCAGCAAGGGAGATTGTAACCTTTTATTATGATAGTACGGACCTAGTTGATATGGCTTCTGGTGCAGTACAGAAGCAATAAGCAAAAGAATTTAGTTTTGATTCTGAGCGCGCTTTTTAGCGCGCTTTTTTCTTACATTTTTCCGTTTTTGGATTTTTTTGTTTTCAATTTCATTTAATTGGCCTGAAAAACCTTGGTAAAGTTCGTACCAATCAGAAAGTTTTCTCGGATGAATCAAGCAGTCAGCTTCAGCAAATAATAACGACAAAAGAAAACCTTCGTTGCGAAACATCGCAAGCTGTCTCGAGGGGCTTCTTTTTGCAAAAGAATCAATCTTAGGAAGTATATTAAGAAGTTGAACAGCTCGTGCCACCGATTGTTGTTCATATTTGAACATTCCCAACTCATCTTTCATCATGTTTTCGAAGAAAGGTTCTTCAAAGACTTCTTTATTATTTGCAAACCTCTCTTGATCTACCTCGGAAATACTCTTGAGAATTGAAAATAGGAAAACACCGAAGAGCTGAACGTTGTCAGAAGGATCATCAATAAACTGACTAAAAAGATCTAACTTTTGAAAAAACTCATAGTTCACTTCTTCATTTTCTAGTGAATCGTGAAGAGTCGGTACGACATGTTTTAAAATGCCGAGATCATAGGCTTCAGCTAAGGCTAATCCAGGTTCAGGGAGCCTAAGAATTTTAAGCATTTCCTCACGTCTACGAGGTAATACACTAAATTTCAAACTTTCTGCCTGTGATTGCATGGCCTCACGAAGTTCTGGGTCTATTGAAAAATTAATTTTATGTGCAAGGCGAAGCGCTCTTAATATTCGGATTGGATCTTCTTCCAGTCTTGCTATTGGATCTCCAATCATTCGAATCATCCGAAGTTGGATATCTTTCATGCCTTCTGTATAGTCGATTAACTCCGCTTTAACTGGATCATAAAACAATCCATTGATGGTAAAATCTCTTCGATTTGCATCCTCTTGTGGGCTCCCAAATAGATTGTCTTCGACGATCGGACCTGTTTCGGGATTGTCTTCAGGCGAAGGCTGTTTTCTAAAAGTGGCAACTTCAAATTGCTGATCCTCTCTTTTAACTAAAACCAGGCGAAAGCGTTTTCCGATGACATAAGACTGATAGACTTGTTTCTTTACTTTTTGAGGTGGTGCACTTGTGGCGATATCAAAGTCTTTGGGAGTTATTCCAATAAGCAAATCCCTTACACAACCTCCAACCAAATAAGTCGTGTACCCACCTTTTTGGAGGGTTTTTACAATTCCAATGGCATGTGGATCGATCCAAGCTTGATGAAGAGTTGGCTTATTATTTTTACTCATGCTAGAAGAATTATAATCTGAATGAGACTGTTCCTGGAGTCGAGATGTCATACTTAGACAATTTTCACTTTCAAATCACCGGTAAGGACGAAAGCCCTAAGCTCGTCTTCTTACATGGATTAATGGGTTTTTCTTCAAACTGGAGAACTATCGCCAAAGCCTTCGAGGATCAATATCAGATTTTAGTTTATGATCAAAGAGGCCATGGGCGGTCCTTTCACCCTCAGTCCGGATTTCGACCTGAAGACTATGCAAATGATCTTAAACTCATTCTCGACGAACTGGGGTGGGAGAAAGTGACTCTGGTTGGTCATAGTATGGGTGGTCGAAACAGTATGAGTTTTACGGCCAATAATATGCAACGCGTTAGCAGACTGGTTGTGGAAGATATAGGTCCAGATGGTGATCGGGCAAATATCGATAGAATTAGAAGTTTGGTTAATTTTGTTCCTGTTCCTTTTAGTGATCGCAAATCGGCTCGGAGCTTTTTTGAGAATGAGTTTATAGAGCGCTTTTCCCACAATCACAATGTAAAGGCCCTAGCGTCTTACTTACATGCGAATCTCATGCAGAATGAGCAAAAGCAGATGGTTTGGAGATTCTCAAAAAAAGCTATTTTAGAGAGTGTTGAAGCTGGGCGAGCCACTGATCGATGGCAGGAATGGGCGAGTCTTAAGCTGCCTATCTTACTAATGCGTGGAGGGACATCTCAGGAGCTTTCCCAGGAAGTCTACGAGAAGATGCTGGAAGAAAATGAAAACGCCCGTGGTCATCTCTTTACGGGAGTCGGTCATTGGATTCATAGTGAACAACCTGACGAATTTATTAAGGTATTGGGTGAGTTTTTAAGCTAGAGGGTCTTTAAGAATCTAACGCAGGTTGATTGCGTTTGAGGGTGATAAACGCCTCATAATGAGATTTTTGAAATAATTTAGTCATTATCCTCAGACTTTGGTCCATGCGACCGATAAGATTCTTGAGCTTAAAGAGGTACGTTTATGAAAATGCTCAAATTCTTATCACTTATTGTGATTCCATTTGGCCTGGCTATTTCAGCCCAGGCGTCTGATGATTTAGATCAGGCGGCAGATAAACCAATCCTATTAGAAAAGAAAATAAACGAAGTCATCATTCCAGGGGAATTTGTTTCTATTGGTGATGTTTTCGATCTGGAGTCTATCGAAGCGATGGACGGAGTACGTATTATACAGATGATCGTACACACAAGAGGCGGAGAAAAAGCACTCGTAAAGGTTAACGGTAAGGATATCGCTCAGTTTAAGAGCGGTAAAAGCAAAGCAAAATTGAACCTCAGGTGGGGACCAGAGGTAGCAAATTTTGTGTTAAAGCCAGTGGGTAAATCAATGGTTTTAAAGAGCATCACGCTCCTTTTAGACCACGGGGATGTGGAGAAGTTGCGCAAGCAAGCCCGATTAGAGCGCCGGGACAAGGATAATAAGGAGTAGGGTTCGGATTATATGTTGGGGATAACAGTAGTCTGTGCATGGACCAAGTCGCTTGGAGGTCAATGAGGGGGGAGAGTTCCTCCCTCTTTTTTTTTGTCTTCTGCTTTTTGACAAATGAACTCCTTATCTATAGATTCTCAGGGTAGACCCTGACTATATGTGTTAATCGGAGTAGATGTGTCAGCTGATAATGACCAAACACAATCATCTGAAGATGACCAATCGGTAAATTTAAATGGGAGTTCCTCTCCTGAATCGACAGAATCAAATGGTGATTCTGAAGTAAACCAGAGGGATCTTCTAAAGTTTTCTGAGGTTGAGTTGAGTACTGAGCTTAATCGTTCTCTTGAAGGAATGGGCTTCGAAACGTGTACACCAATTCAAACTGAGGCCATTCCATTAATCCTAAAAGGACAAGATGTTGCTGGACTTGCGCAGACAGGTACAGGAAAAACAGCTGCATTTGTTTTGCCGATTATGGAAAGAATCTTGCGATCTAAACAAGCTTCTAACGAAGAGGCCTCAGTCGAGCATTCAGATCGAGCGTTTAAAGACTGGAAAGCTAGAAACTTTATTTTGATATTGGTTCCCACTCGAGAGCTTGCGGAACAGGTTGAAGACAACGTTCGAAAGTTTAGTGGAGACTCGGGGATTAGATCTGTTTCGATCTATGGTGGGGTTTCATACGATAAGCAGAAAAAAGGTTTAAAAGGTGGAGTGGAGTTTGTTGTAGCTACACCTGGTAGACTTATAGATCTTTACAAAGAACACCTCGTTGATCTCAAGCAAGTTCGCGCCATCGTTTTTGATGAAGCTGACCGAATGTTTGATATGGGATTTAAAGATGATATGCGCTTTATCCTGCAAAGAGTTCCTAAGGATCGCCAGTTCTTGCTTTTTAGCGCGACCTTAAACCTTGAGGTTATGAGTACGGCTTATAACTTTGGAGCGAATCCCGTAGAGATCAATATCTCTAAGGATGAAGCCCGCGCTGAGAATGTGGTCGATGAAATCTTTCATGTTGGCGATGGGGATAAGCCGCAACACCTTTTAGCAATTCTAAAACGCTACAAACCTAAACAGGCGATCGTTTTTAGTAACTATAAAATGAAGGTTGCTCAAATCGCTCGCTTTTTAGAGATCAATGGAATTCCAGCACTTGGAATTTCGAGTATGTTGTCTCAATCACAAAGAAATAGAGTTATCTCTCAGTTTAAGCAAGAGAGTGAGCAGAACATCTTAGTAGCGACAGACGTTGCAGCACGTGGACTAGATATTCAAGGTGTTGATCTTGTTATTAACTATGAACTTCCTGAAGATGCAGAAAATTATGTCCATCGAATTGGTCGTACTGGTCGAGCTGGTGCTGAAGGGCTCGCTTTCAGTTTAACCTCAGAACGCGATGTAGATAGTTTGACTCGAATCGAAGAGTATCTAGGTAACAAGGTTACCGTTGCGTGGATGGAAGATGAATTTTTAATCAGTGACTTTAAACCTATGCCTACAGATCGCGATCGTAAGCGTAGCAAGTCTGGTGACCGCTCTGGCCGTGGTCAACAGAAGCGAAAGCATGGATCTGGTCAAAAAGGTCAGCAGAAAGATCGCAAAAATTATAAGGGTAAAAAGCGAAAAAGCGGGGGAAGTGCTCAGGGTGATGAAGAGCAAAATGTTCACCGCGATCGTCGAAGTGGGCGTCACAAAAATAAAGATCAAAATAGTAAAAAAGCTTCTGGCAAAAAACATGGTAAGGGAACTGATAACAAGGGTAAGCCTTACGATAAGAAGAAGCGTGGTAATAACAAAAAGAAGAAGCACAGTAGTAAGAAGCAAATGAAGATGAAGTCTAGCCACAAGAACAAGTCTTCACTCGGTCAGAAAGTGGCTGGTTTCTTCAAGAAGCTTTTCAAATAAAAAAAAGCACCCTTTAGAGGTGCTTTTTTTTTATCTTAAATTTAAGATCTATTTAGTTCCAAGCAAAAGACTTCACAATTCTGTTACAAGATTTAAGAGAGTTCTTAAAATTAGAGATATGATCTCGGCAGGTAAGAATAACAGCAGTTTTTTCTTTTAAGAATACGACCTGACGGATTTGTCTTTGTTTCTCTCGATTAATAAGGTCCACAACATATCCACTCTTTTTATTGAGCTTAAAAGGCTTACTACCCAATACATCGAAGCCGAATCGCGGATATTCTTTATTCCATCTCGTCATATACGACTTAAGCCTCTGCTTCTTGTTCAACTTATCAACTCGAATCGTTAGTGTTCCACGAGTATCAAAAGCTTTGTTTGGAGATCTATAAAGAGTCTCTATGAATTTACTTCCCTCTGGAGCTTCAGTTGGAAGCCAGTCTGTCGTTGCATTTGAGATCTCAAATCCAAGAGGAGAGCGGTAAATTCCAAGCTCTGGTTTTACCAGTTCAGAACTAGAAGTTCCGGGAATTGGCGCACCAAAGGCTGGCATATTAAAGGAAAAAAGGGCGAATAAAGCGAGTAGGAAATTGTGTGTCTTTTTCATACTAAAACAATAGCTGAAGGTCGTGCTCCACAGCAAGCATTATGCGTACTGTCAGGGTGATTGATTTACATTTTGGTCCGGAGGCGAGGGCTGGGTCTGGCAAATCGAGTTGGGATTAAAGGACATCTTGTAAATTTGTGTTTCCAATGAGGTCTTGTAGGTAAAAATAAGTTCGTTCTGATATGGATGAAGGTCTGGGGAGAACTCATGACCCGGTAAATCTGTAAGCGTTTCGATGCATCCTGTGGATAGGCGATAAGCAAACAAATTGAAACCGGTTGTTCCAGGGGACTGGGAACTAAATATGAGTAGCTCCCCATCTTTGGAGAATTGAGGTGACCAATGCAATCCCGATGGAAGCTTTAATTCTTGTTTTTTGCGAAATCCTTTTTCGGCTACAAAAATTTTCGAAGATTGAAAGTCCTTTGAATATTGCGTCCAGGTCCATTTTTTAGATGCAGGATTAAAGCGAGCATCAAAAATATTCTCATCCCATTTTAAATGTTTCTGAAGCCTTCGGCCGTTGGCTTGAAGAGAGTAGAGTTGAAGTCGGTTTCTACGGAGAGACGTAAAAAACAGTCTTTTTGTCGTTGGATTCCAGAAGATGCTTCCATCGTAGCCTTTGTGTCGAGTTAGGCGCCTGATTCGACTCCCATCCACACTGCTGGTATATATTTCGTAAGGTAATGTTGGGTGAAGGAATAAAGCATTGTTGTCCTGACCTGCTTTAATACTCTTGCCCTCGAGAGCCTCTTGTAAAAGAGTTGGGTACTCTTTTATTTCATCAGTCGTTGAAGCATAGATAATGTTTTGATCGTTAAATGTGAACTGAGCACTAGCGGTTTGCCCATCGTGGTAGCTAATTCGTTTTTCTTTATTTTGAGAGGTATCTAGTAAATAAATTTGGCTGTTTTTGTGACTTGTTCTATGGGAGGAGTGAAAAATTATATATCGACCAGTTGGAGAAAAGCGTCCGTTTCGATTTTGACCCAGCTTTGTAATAGGTTGTGCTTGATCGCCTTTTCTTGGAGTTAGACTTTCTATACTATCCTTATTGTCAGATTTGGGATTAAGACTGCAGGCTACAGTGAAAATAGAGATAAGTAACAGACTTCCAATATGCATTTTTCGAAACATAGGAATATTTTAAGACTAAGTAGTTTGCTTGTCACTGATCTCAAGAGCTTTGTTTACAATCGAGAGAGGTATATTTCTTTGAATCTGTTTTTTTGAAATCCAGTTAAAAGGTCCAGCTGACTTCTTGAGTTTGGCTTTAGAAACCGAGTTTACGCTCACATAGATTTCATAGTGGGTTACCATATGTTTATAGTCGAAAGTCTTAGGCGGACTTTTGAGCTTTTTTACCGAGCCCGGAAAGAGAGAATAGTTTTTAAGAAATGGTGTATAGCTCTCTTTAGCAAAAGCAATTTTCCCTTTGTCGTTTGCTACCTGAATATCCCAGTGCCAAATTTCCTTTTGCTTCTTTGGTTTCTTAATAGGTAGATCTAAGTGATTGTTTAACTCGAAGCCTTTACACAACTGACTCACGGGACAGAGCAGGCAGGCTGGAGATTTGGGAGTGCACACAGTAGCTCCCAATTCCATAATGGCTTGGTTTAGATCTTTTACGTGTTTAGTTTTTGCTAGAGAGTCTGAGATAAGTTGCAATTCGTTTTTGTCTTTTGTTTTCCACCACTCAAAAGGTTTATCAAAAAGGCGACTGAGCACGCGAATGACATTGCCATCTACAACTCCAACCTTTTCTCCAAAAGCCAAACTGGAAACTGCTCTAGATGTGTAAGGGCCGAAGCCCGGCATTTTAAGTAGTTGTTCATAGCTCTTTGGGAAACCACTTGCTGACAATTCTCCTGCAGCTTTGTGAAGATTACGGGCCCTCGAGTAGTAGCCCAGTCCAGCCCAATATTCATAAACATCTTCGATGGTACTTTCTGCGAGGGAATGAACAGTTGGAAAACGTTCAATGAATCGTTCGTAAAAAGGAATTACAGCTTGAACGGTTGTTTGTTGAAGCATGACTTCGGAGATCCAAATCAAATAAGGGTCACTATGAGCACGCCATGGAAGTGGTCTTCGATGCTCTCTATACCACTTGAGTAGACTTTGACGGGTCTGATAAATTTTTTCGTCACCAGCTTCAACCATGGAAAAGATTTAATGTAAGGGACCAACTACGGCAACCTATCTCAGCGCGTCAAAAGTTAAAGATGTTAGGTATTTATAAAGGAAGTTAGAAAAGTTGCTCTTAATCAAAGACTTAGATGATGGCGAAATTCTTTCAGGTTTAGGTAAAAACGACAGGTTTTTTTGGTCTTAAATTTGCTCACTGTAATCTTCGAAATGTTTAGAAATTGCGGGTTGGTCACCATGCTCTTTTGAAAGAAGCATTTCAAGTATCAGGGGGAGGTTGTCATGGTCTTAACGAGCGCCATGAATTACTTGGTGAGGATTGCTATTTTCACCCTAGTTATAATGTTTATCCTTGTTGGGGAATCAATTGCGATTGATTACTCCAAAGGCTCTTGTTCAAACTTCGTAAGAGGTTCCTTTGAATTCGGTGAAGCTGGAGAGGGTTGTGATGTAGAGGCTTATACAAGTCTCTCTAAGGTTCTCTTTACCTATCAGGATTTTGTATTTGATCGAATGAATCCAACTTCAGGAAAAAGAGAAGAGTATGTAACTTCTATTGTTGGATTAATTTCTGATTTGAGTCGTTTCTATATAAATCAAAGAAAGCCGGATGTTTCTGAAGAAGAAGAAAAAGCTTGGGTTCGAGCGATTCTAGCAAAGGGTAATCAAGAGACTTATCTTTCTCACTACCGTGTCGATCGAGATGGTCGTGTAAAATTAACTACTGGTGACCGTCTTTACAGTTACGGGATTATGCAAATTCACAGACGTTGGCATAAAATTCAAGATACTGAAATCGGTGTGGATATTGTCGAGAACATTATGTACGCCCTCGATCATTATTACGACTTTTGGAAAGCTGCTCGTGGTGTGAGTTGTGTTCGTGGAAGAGCGGGTAACAAAGATTATCTTCTTCGCATCGCTCGATCTGCTTACGCTGCTTACAATGGTGGGCCGGGTTCATATTGTCGTTGGACCAATTCGAAAAGTAAATGGGCTCAAAATGATCGTGGTTATTTACAAAAGTGGAATAAACAACTTTGGTTGGGTTATGCAGAAAAGCATCAGGACGAATCACAAAGCCCGGTAAAGATTAGTTGTCTTATGGATGGTGACGGAGTTTGCAATAACTCATCAAAGTACGATGCTTACGTTGCTGGCACTACAGTTTATTTACCTGATGGAAAAACATGTCGATTGAATGGTGATAGCGAGCTAGCGTGTTTCTCTGATTCAAGAGCTCTAAACTGCTTGATTCCCGATGGCGAGATGCCGGAAGGAATAAAGGGTTACATCAATAATGATGAAATGGGCGAGTTAAAAATGACCCACTATCATGATCGAGATCAGCTTTGTCGTAAAAACTACCAGGATTTGCTTCCTCTATTCTCTTTTGTGAAACCAAATAAATCGATCAATTTGCGAGCAACTCCAGGTGGACGTCAGTTAGCTGGTGTATCTCCAAAACGGGTTTATCAAATACTAGATTATGATATGAAGTCTGATGGATCTGGTGGACGATATTACAAAGTTTATTCTAACGGCCATTATGGCTACTTCTATGCTGGTGATACCGAGTCGGCTGCGACTTGGGCTGAACCTGCAGAAGAAGATTTGTCTAGATCTGTTGTACCTCTTCAAGATCAATCTTTCGAGGTCGTTAAAAAAGATGGAATAAAGTTATTAGACGAACCTAAAGATACCGCAAATGCTTTGGACGTTGTGGAAAAGGGCGAAACTCTTTCTGTTAATAAAATTAAAATGGTCGGAGTTGAGAGGCAAATTTATATCTCTGTCTTTTTTAAGGGTCAGTCAGGTTGGCTATATATCGGACGGATCCATCCAAAAGTTACAGTCGGTGACTGGGTAAAAGTAAAGCAAGTTGAAGTTAAATAAGCTGAAGTTACTAAGTAGGGTATTAAAATGAAAACTTATAGTTTTTTGATATTAGGAGTATTGTCGATTCTAACGGTCGTTATCGTTTGGATCTCAGACTCAAAGTTGTCAGCAAATTCTCAAAATACAATTTACGATCAGGTTGAGGTCTCTGAGAAAGCTAAACTAGATGCATTTGTTCAAAAGACAAAGACTGTTATGGTTTATAAATTTGATCAAATGAAGTCTGATGAAAAAGCTTTGGAAGCGCACTCAAAAATTCACCAGAGCTTAAAAGAGTTGGCGCGGATCGATAAATGTTGGTTGGATATCAATTGTCAAATTGAGTTTGAAGCGGAATCACCGCTAGCTGCTGCCGAAGCATTTCGTGACCAGAGTATGAAGCATCTTGATACAGTAAAAGACTATGTGTTTAGGAACCCAAATGAAGTGGAAGAGTTTGAGTTTGTTTTTGAACGCTATTCCAAGCACCAAGATGATTATCTGAAGGAGGCTGCCCTTGAGTATTATTATTGGGTTGAGCCAACTCTTAAAAGATTCGAAACTGTGATGTCCGCTTTGAGTCTGACATCAAGTGTTCCATTGATGAAAAGTGCTTTACCTCTTCTTGAAAATTATCAAAAGGTAGGCTTTGGAAGAGAAGTTGCTGGATTTGTCTCTCATCAAATTCAATTTGGTGGATTCTTTTCGGCTCGATATTTAGCTCAGGACTCTCTGAGGTTTATGTCTCCTGAAACAATCGATATTTTCTATCAAACAATCGACCGTTTACCTGTAGAGCTAAAACGTCGTCGATACTTGCAAATGGCTATTAGTGAGTATATTCGATCTCAAAACCTCTCTGGGAGCTCAGATCTGTAGATAATGATTGCTTGTTTTGCCATTTAGAATTAAAAAATGAGGCAAATAGGGAGTCATATATGAGCAAGTACGAACCCTTACCGGGCCGGGATTTTCCACGTTTTTCTTCAATTAAAACTTTTTTTAGACTTCCACATGTGGATCTTACAGATGACTACGAGTTAGGTATTGTAGGTGTTCCTTTTGATGGAGGAGTCTCTTATCGACCTGGTGCTCGATTTGGACCAACTCGTATTCGTGAGATGACATCTCTTGGCCGTGTTTACAACTGGGGAAGGCATCAGAGCTTTATTGAAAAAATTAAAGTGGCTGATCTTGGAGATTGTCCAACTGTTCCCATCGATATTAATAAGAGTTATGAGCGTATTGAGAGTTATTTTTCTGAAGTTCTTAAGCATGACAAAAAGTTTATAGCAGTTGGTGGAGACCATTCGACAACTTTGCCTTTACTTCGTGCCGTTAAAAAGAAATTAGGAAAACCAGTTACATTGCTACATTTCGACGCTCATTTAGATACCTATCCAGCTGCTTGGGGATGTGAATATCATCATGGTGCTTTTGTTAGGCATGCTGTGGACGAGGGACTTATTGACCCAGCTAAGAGTCATCAGTTTGGAATACGTGGACCTTTAGCTGGTGCTAGTGATTTAGATTTCGTTCAAAAACACAAGATCAATGTCCACACAGTGGATGATATTCGTCGCGAAGGAATTTTTGAATTTGTTAAAAAGTTACCTGAGTTCAATTCGGATCCTGTTTATATCTCTTTTGATATCGACTGCTTAGATCCTGCATTTGCGCCAGGGACGGGGACTCCAGTTCCTGGTGGACTAACGACCTATGAGACTCAGCAAATACTTCGAGCTTTTAAGATAAAAGATCTGGTAGCTTGTGATATGGTTGAGGTTTGTCCTCCCTTTGATCAAAGTGAAATTACCTCGTTAGCCGCGCTAGACTGTATCTTTGAATTTATTGGCCTTTTTGCTGCGTCGAAGTAAAATAATAATAGGCATATGAATAATCGTAGATCTCTCAACTTTATTTTGTTGGTGGGCTTTACCTTCGTTTTTGGTGTAGTTGGTTACGAAGTTATTGAAGGCTGGGGCTTACTAGATTCACTGTTTATGACAGTGATCACACTGACGACCGTGGGCTATAGTGAAGTCCATAGGTTGAGTGACGAGGGTCGCATATTTACAATTTTTCTTATGTTGGGTGGCATAGCTACGTTCACCTATGGTTTACGAGAACTCATAGCATCGCAGTTTTTTGAATTCGAATATCGCAGGAGAAAAAAAATGAAAAAGAAGGTTTCCGACCTGAAGGATCATGCCATTGTCTGCGGCTTCGGGCGCATGGGTAAAGTTATCTGTGAAGAACTGAAGTCAGCGGGGTTTCCGTTTGTGGTTATCGAACAAAAACAAGTTTGTATCGAGCAATTAATGGAATCTGATTACCTTTGGATTGAAGGGGATGCTGCTGACGATTCTGTTTTAATCGATGTAAATGTGGAGAGTGCTAAAGTTCTAGTTTCGGCTATAGATAGTGATGCCGATAGTTTGTATGTTCTACT
>CAZFYV010000063.1:0-14584 GCA_964523195.1 uncultured Pseudobdellovibrionaceae bacterium | reverse complement strand
CGAAGTTTCTCCAGTCATCTGCTGAAAGGGGCTTCGAATTTGGCTCTAACTCTATGGGCAAATTATTAGAAGAAGAAGTTTCACTAGTTTGATTTAAGCGATTGAGAATATCTAACTCGTGCAAGATAAGAAACTCTCTTGCGGACGCGGCACATAGAAGCGCTGAAACGATCGAAACAACTACAGAGAGTTGAAAGGATACGGCAGCTATTGCTGCACTCATACACGTTACCAGTAATACTAAATTCTTCATATCTATATAATCGGGAGATTGAGAAGGTATACTAAGTCTAGTAATTTAGTTAACGACTTCAATTTGCTTAGAATTTTGCATCGCTCGTTTTAACTCTTTGGGGTTGAATTTTCTGACTTCAAAACTTCCAGTTCTTTGTCCTGAATAATCAACGTAAGTCCAGGTGAACACTCCGGAAAGATTCGAATCGGCTTTAAGATGAATGTATGGGTTTTCTCCATCTTTAAAGCTGATTTTCTTGATATCCCTTTTGTTGAAACTGAGAGTGATAGTGCATTCACCTTTACATTTCTTTGAAGGGTAAACCAATAGATCTGCACCTTTTCGGTGAAACATTACCACTCTATCAGGAGGATAGGGAACTGGTAAATCTCTTCGACTCAAGAGTTGAGGTTTTCCCGATCCTTGAGTTAATCCGCTTGGAAGCCTTTCACCAGCCTGATTAGCTGCTTCTGCCTTGCTACTTTGAGCTAGCTTGTCAGATAGGGACTGGCTATCTCCGTTTTCATCAATTTGCATGGGGCCATCAGCGAGGTTATAAGATTTACCTTTGTGTTTTAGTTGTCCTCCTGACTTATCTCCCTCAAAAAAGGATTTGCCATTTTTAGACGACACTCTGACATTTACTTCTTGTTCTCCCAAAACATCGAGTTTTTCCTTTTGAACTTTAAGTTGAATTTGATCATCAGGATCTATTGTGGCCTCGATATTACCGTCACGAAGATCGATCACTTTTTTGCCATTTTCAAAGCGGAAAATCACTAAGCTCTGAGCTAATATCTTTACGCTAGAAGTTTCTGAAAGGGCCACTAAAACTTCTGATTTCTCACCACTGTAGATGTAGTCGAGATCCAAAACTGATTCCTCTTCTGAGATCGTAAGATAAGAAGGGGTTCCGAAAAAACGGCGTAAAATATTATTTTTCTTTTCAGCAACGACTCCAATTTCCGGACGATTCATTTTTGGGTCGAAAAGAGCAAGAGTAACTAGATACTTGTCTTGGTAGGCGAGATAGAAAAAGCCCAGGGCAAAGGTCATAAGAATAGAGACTATTACGAAATTGGTTTTCACTTTTCCAATCATAATCCTATTTGTAGTCTAGGTATAGTCTTGTATTCGCATTAGTTGGGCTAAAGTTGCGTTCACTTACCTGTCTAAATACCCGAAAAAACTACTATGAAGAAGTGCTTTATATTAATGACATTCTGTCTTTTTGGCTGTGCTACTCAGAACGTTTCTGTAGACAGCTTACCAACTGGGGCGGATGTGAAAGTTAGAAGAATGTCTGGTTCACAGGAAGTCGTTGCAGGTAAGACACCCATAGCGCTTTCATCATCACAGCTCGAAAACTTAGTGCAAGGTAGCGGTCCGATACTTCTGACTTTCGATAAAGATGGGTTTCATACACAAAAACTTCTGATCACTGAGTTGGGCTCAACTTTTGATTTAAAAGTGAATATCAAACTTCAGGAACGCGAGAAGATTGAAACCTTGGAAGAAGGTCAAACGGAAGAGGAAAAAGCTTTGATCCTCCAGACAGAGGCCAATAAGAAAAATGATTTGATTACTAAGCTCTTTGATTCACAAAATTTAGCTCGGCAAGGTAACTACACAACAGCATTGGAGAGACTAGAAGAGATTCGCAAGATCGAGCCTCGCCTCTCTGTTGTTCACGAGCTAAAAGGCGGCATATACCTCTTGCAGGATGATTATACGAGAGCTCTTAGTTCATTTCGTGAAGCTTTTAGATATGATCCTGAAAATCCTGAAATTAGTAATTTAATTCGTTACGTAGAAAGAAAGTTGGAAAGTGGTGCTGCTGGAACTCGTTTGCCCGCTCGTTCAACTGTTGGCGGTGGACAGTAAATGTTAGACTCGTTTAAGACTTATTTTTTCAAACTATTTGGGTCAATGCTTGGTGTATTGTTAATTTTTCCAAGTATGTTGAGCGCTCAAGTCGAAACCACGTCCTTTTTAAACTATGTGACTTCGAGAAATTCTGATTCAGAAACTCGCTTAGAGCAAAAAATTAATTCGACGCTTTCTAGTTTTCTCAATAAAGATGAGTACTCTGTGACGGTTAAGTTTAGTCTTAACACGGGACTCATGAGACAGGATCTCCCTCAGGATGTTCAGGAACAGGTTGTTTTTGATTCGAATGAAGCAAATGCTGATCAAGAGCCTTTACTGCCTCTTACGAGACTGGGCCTTTATAAGAAGCCCGAAGTTAGAAAAGTCTTTCCTCGTTTAAACGTTCGACCATTTGAAGAGTATGTGCAAGATGTGAGTATATTATTATTCTTTGATGAGTCTGTAGATACAATCACTGCTGAAAAAGCTCAGAGCTTGGTTCGAGAAATTGTAACTTCGAGTAATCTGCCGGCCCCTCAAATGAATACGAGATCAATCGTCTTGAAAAGGCCTCCAGAGCCAGTTCCAGAGGAGGATGAATCTGAGGAAGAGGGTCAGTTGGATTTGGCTTCTGCTGAAGATAAGGAACCTGAAAAAGGAATTATGGATTGGCTAGTTGAATTTAAAATTCCACTAGGAATTATTATTTCAACATTTGTAATTTTCCTTCTTGGTCTACTTGTAACAAGTCGCTATCAGAAATTTGAGAATCGAAGACTTGAGTTAATGCAAGCTCGTTCTGATAGAGAAGAAGCAGATGCCAGGGCTAAGGCAATTGAGAGCGAAGAAAAAGCTCTTATCGAAGATATGGATGAGGAGCTTCTTTCTGAAGATGAGATCCATGCGGGCTTTGAAGAGTTCAAAGCTCTTCTCACGAAACAGCCCGCAGACGCCGTCATTCTATTAAAAGGGTGGCTTGCATCTAATGCTCCCGAATCTACATATGCGGTAGCAGCCTTACCTAAATATTTAGGGCCTGAGCTTTTACAGCCTATTCTAAATAGACTAGATAGAGACGAAAGACGAAGATGGGTCGACGCTACAGAAGTTAAGTTGAATGCCCTCGCCAGACAAAGAGCATCCTTATATATATCTAGACAGATTATTCAAATGGCGATTAAGCCGGCAGCAGGGATGAAAGAGGAACTCATTGAGATGATTTCAGGTCTTTCTCCAGCAGAGTGTTGTGCGGCGATTCGTAAAAATGAAATTATCGGAGCACTAATCCTAAACGTTCTTCCGACTCTACAAGTGGCTCAGATTCTAAACTTACTTACCTCACAAGAGGTTGAGAGAATTACGACCCTTGGAGCTAACTTTGATAGAGAAGCCTTGGCCGCTAGGCAAGAAGAAATGGCTATGGTCGTCCAGCAAGTTGTCTCATCTCACCGTAAAGAGGCGTCTCCTTTTGTTGAAAGAATCCCTCAGTTGATTAAAGAAGCTGACTCACAAAAAGAGCTCTTTTTGTTTCAAAGACTTGTGGAAGCCGTACCCCGAAACCAGGCTTTCGATATTGTGATGGATAATTTTCCAATGCACTTACTTTTTGAGCTTCCACCTGAAGTTATCAATTTCTCTCTGGAAAAGTGGCCAATTTCACGTAGGGCGGAGCTGATCGTCGGATTAGACAAGAATACTAAAGAGAAAGTTTTATCGTCACTGACGTCTTCAAAATTGAGAGAAATTCTCGATGCTGAAATTGAGCAGATTAATTTAGTTGAAGGCAGATATAAGAAGGTTATGTCTGATAAAGAAAAGACCTGGCGGTCATTTTTAAATATGACCCGCGATGTTCTTAAGACCAATAATCTATATAAATCAGAGGCTGAGCAAATAGCTAACAAATGGCTAGATCAGTTTTATAGAGGGAGAGATGGCGATGTTTCGGCTGCTTAATTTGCTCTCCTTTTTACTTTTGCTTTCATTTGGTTCATTGGCATTTTCCGTTGATTTACAGCTACATTTACGAACAGGATTAGTGACTACGAGTTTCACTGGAGCACAAAACGGTGACTTTAGTTTGGCAACAAGTATCGATGGTGAGTTTGAAGTGTTTTACTCTGAGCAATCATCACTTTATGCCAATGCGATTATTGCCTTAGACCCAGAAGAGGCTCAGTTCAGATACCTGTTTGCGGGTGGTGGACAAAAATATTACTTCTTTTCAAAAGGTCGCCCCAGTCGAGTTGCTTCAGATGTGGGATCTATCGAGATGAATCCACGACATCGATTTTATGCTGGATGGCAGGTTGGAATTTCGCAGCTCATTTTAGCAACTCCGACGGCTGCCCTTACAGTTCAATCAACTTTGTTTGAATATGGTGGCAACGTTGGCTATTTATATCGGTTTTTTGAAGGGATGGACCTAGCAGTTCATTTTTCAGCTACCCGAGGCACAGGTATATCGTCAGTTTCGGTAGACGCTACGGTTTTTAGATTGTTTGCAGGACTGACTTTTTAGGGGTTTATGAGATGAATATTCATTCGATAGTTTCATTATTGCTTGCGGTATTCGTCTTCGTGTTTGGAGTCTATTCGGCAACCGATGATTTTATGGCTTTTGTTGATTGGCATGCGGCACTGATTGTTTTCGGTGGTACCGCTGCTGTTGCAGCCATATCTCTTCAGATGGATCGCATTTTTTTAATGCTGAAAATCTTTTATCGTCGAGTGATTCGAAGTTACAAAATTGAGTATGTCGACGTGATGAAAGAACTCTTGATGGTGGCTGAGGCTCGTCGTAAAGGTGAACCCTACGAGACTATCGCTCCGAGAATAAAAGACTATTTTGTCAGAGAAGGTGTTGAGCTATTGGCTGAAGGATACCTAGAACCTGAGAAGCTGCATGAGATACTTTCTATCAGATCAATGACGATATACAATAGATACGCCGAAGATGCTCGTCGATTTAAGTCATTGGGGAAATTTCCTCCGGCCATGGGTCTTATGGGAGCTGTTTTGGGTATGGTCGCACTCCTAAAAGAAATTGGAAAACCTGGTGCTGAAAGTACCGTTGGACCTGCCATGGCTGTTGCTCTAGTTGCTACTCTTTATGGAATTGCTTTTGCAAACCTTATTATTTTGCCTGTGGCTGATCACTTAGAAGACGGCGCTAAGGAATTATTGATTAAAAACCGCCTTGTCGTGGAAGGTCTGAAGCTTATCGCAGAAAGTAGAAACCGCGTTATCATGGTAGAAGAACTGAACTCTTATCTGCTTCCGGCCGAGAGAATTGATTGGAAATCTATCAATAAGGCGGCCTGATGCTCGATCATAAAAATGACTTTCCAATCCATGAAAACTCAGGTGAGCCAGAAGAGATTTGGCTTTTATCCTATTCAGATATGATGACATTGCTGTTTGGATTCTTTGTTTTGATGTATGTTTTCTCAGCATCTAAGCAGTCTAGTCAGGAAGAAATAAAAAAGAGTGTCGCTAAACAATTTGGTGGAACCTATTCGGTGCCCCATGAGGAGTTAGCGAAGCAATTAGAAGACCTTAAAGAAGAGATGGAAGATAATGGTGTCATTTCCGAGATTCAACTCAATCCAGTAAAAGATGGCCTTGAAATTACTTTTCGAAGTGTTCTTCTTTTTAAATTAGGATCAGCAGAGATGCTTCCACAGGCAAAAATGACCCTTGAAACACTCACAGAGGTCATAAAAGAGACGGTGGACTCTGCTGAAATTATGGTGGCTGGTCATACTGATGATATTCCTATAAAAACTAAACTCTATCCTTCTAATTGGGAATTGAGTGCGGCAAGGGCAGCTAATGTTGTCAAAATATTTGAAAGCACTGGTTATCCAAAACACCTTTTGGTAGCTCTCGGTTATGGTGAAGGGCGACCCGCATTTCCTAATCGCGACCGAGAAGGACGACCAATCGCTGAAAATCGCGAACTTAATCGACGGGTTGTTTTGAAAGTTGTAGCCCCTGGTATTGTAAAGCAACCAAGTCCTGGTGTTCAGCCGCCTGATTTCCAGGGAGGCAATGATGAAAGAATATGACCCAGTTCACGAGAAAAAGAGACCTCTTTTTAAAAATCTAGTATTTTTTGGAGGCGTTGCAATTGTAGCTCTTGGGCTTTATGGGGCCTTTAAGAAAATTCAATCGGATCGCGCTAAAAACAAACAGGACAAAGAAAGTCGATTGATTCTCGATAAGTGGCAAGAGAACAAACCTCAAGAGGTTTCAAAAGCACTCTTTTATCTAAAGAGTAAAGGCGATTACTTTGCATTTGAAAAAGCTTTAGAGATGAAATCTTCAGAGAGTGAAATTGTGAGGGCCGCTGCCGTCAAAACCATTGCGCTTTTTCCAAGTGATGAATCCTATCAAGCTCTCAACGGCTTTTACTATGATTCCTCAAAAATGGTGAGAATGGCACTGGTGACAGGCTTGGGTGAATCCGCTCACAAGTCCTATTTTAAATGGCTGTCACAGCTAAGTTCAGATTCCAGCATATCATTTGATGAACAACTTGAAGCCTTGATTTCACTTTTGAAAGTTGTTGATCAAAACCCAAAGGAATTTTCTTCTAAAAAAGAACTAGTTCGCGGAGATCTCGTCAGCAAAGTAGAAGCAAAGAAAATGAGTCGTTATTGGCTCAAGCTTTTGAGGTTATATCCTCAAGATGCCGTTTTACGAGAGAAATCATGGGATTTTGTTTTAAGCGCTGAATCTAAAAGAGTTTCGCCTTTGGTGCGATTTTATGTTGTGACTAAAGATGAGAGTGAGATGGCCAATTGGGAAAAACTAGCTACTCATAAAAAAGAGGCTCACCAACGGGCATTTGTTTCCAATCTACATATGCTATGTTTTGCAGATAGAATTAAATTCTACGAAAAAGTTCTTCTCAATGCCAAAACGCCAAAAAAGAAGTTCGACAGAGCTCTGGAGAGTTTCTCTCAAGCCGGTCAGAAACCTATATCGAGTATTATAGCCAGCGTTGCTAAAGTCCCTCCTGAATCTTGGCCTCGCAAAAGAAGGGTCAGGCTTGATAGAATCAAAGCGGTAAAGCCCTCGGGGGAGCCTTGTGGAAATACAACCTTAAAGTAGAATTATCTATTTATAGTTTTGAATCCACCCGTCGGGGTACCCAACAAGATATCTGAATTAGTAGCTGAATCTATAAAGTAAATGTCTAAATCATTGTAGCTACCACTATCTGAATCAATTGTAGAGACAGTAGCTGCACTAGAGTCATTCATGTTTGAGAGTTCATACCAGCCCGCAGACGTTAAGTAATGAGCAGTGGTCGTTGACGACACTACTGAATCGACTGTCGTGATATTGTTAGTCGTTCCTGAAAGAGTTGGATCTACAAACGTCGCATTTCCTGTGAGCGTACCGTTTGTACTTGCTCCCGTATCAGAAAAAGCAGCTGTGGTTCCTGAGCTTTCATTAAAATGTAAAAGGTATTCCGTATTGGCATCACTTGTGAACTCAGAGGCAGGAACCGTAAAGCTCGCCGTCGAGTATTCGATGGAATCCATTGCCCTGAATTCATCAAGTTGGCCGTCAAAATAGTTGGTGCCATCAGAACCGAGTTCATAGTTATCTACCGAATTGAGTGAAAATGTTGTTAAGTTTACAGCGTTGGTTTGACGATTGTTTCCGTCGATCCACATAGATATTCCATTGGCACCATCAATCGTTACTGCGATATGGTACCATTGTTGACTAGACCAAGTTGTTTCTGATGTGTAGACAGAGTAGGTCGTACCACTATGCCTCACGAAGAACTCAATCGTTCCATCGGCTGCAGAGTTAAAACTAACTCCAATACTTCCATCTGTTGTTGGATTTCCTAAGCTGATTAATGCCATTTCAGAACTTCCACTATTTAAGTTGTCTTTTGGATTAAAGAGAAGTTCGAAAGTCATGGAGTTAGTGAGGTTTCCTGAGTTTGCTAAATCCACATAACTTGAAGTTCCGTTGAGTAGAACGGCATTCCCAAAACTCGTACCAGTTCCAGTAGCGACCAAGGTTCGAGAGGTAGAACTAGATGCTGTGCTGTGTTCGTGAATTGAAGTTAAACCGGCATCAGAACCTACAAGAATTAGATTTTGCCCTGAGTTCGCATCGGACTCTCCAACTGCTAATGAGAAGTCATTAACGTTGAGTGAGGCGAGTTCAGCATTAGTTGTAAGGGTATAACTTCGAGTAGGCGTGAAGTCCGCACTGAGCGGTAACGAAAGATCTGCCCTGTGTATTCCATTTCCAGACTCAAAGTAGTAAAGCTTTTCATTATTATCAAAGGCGATTTTTTCAATAGCACCTGCAGTGTCATCTTTGTAGATACTGGTCGTGGCAGTGAGTCGCATGAGATTAACACCGTTTTCTGTACCGATCGCAAGGTAATTGTTACCGCTATCGTCATAGGCTGCAAGGCTTAGAACTCGATCGCCGGTTGTCGCCAATAGAGAATAAGTCGTATCGACAGAGAGGCTAGCTGTTGTGATATTTCTTCCGCTAATATCTTGGTCAGATTTTTGTCGAGACGAACTTGAAATCGTGAATATTTCATCTGCCTTGAGATCGATGATCACAAGCGCACCATTTGATGAGTCGTCGAATCCAACATAGATTTTACCATTGCTAGCTGCGATAGATGTAATCGACCCTAAGCTTGAATCAAGGGCAGCTCCTGCTGCGATATTAAACCGCATAAACAAGTCATTGTTTTGTCCGTCGATGATATCAAGAGCCGAGTCAGAGACTACGAGTCTAACAAATCGAGGAAAATCATCTCTTGATCCACGAGTAGAACTCGTTGCTTCACTATACCAGCTCAAACCGGAGTTAGTCATCCACGCAGTATCACTGTCAGAAACTGTATTCCAATGATAAGTCAGTTCTACATTGTCGCTAGCAATAACAGTATTGGCATTAGAATCAGAGTCAGAGTTAGTCCAAATTTTCGAACCCGTCGCCACTGTTACTGCAATTGAATCAGAGGACCCCGTGGCCGTAAGATTTCCTGAACCCGCTTTCACTCCAACAAGTGTGGTTGAGCTTCCGGTAACAGGGACAGGAAGGTTTGCAAGGTCACTACTTCCACTCCAAGTCACGCTCGGATTGGCAACAAAGTTACCGTAGGCATCATATCCCACGGCAAAAGCGTCAAAATTACCGTTGAGACTAAGAGCTTGAGCACCTAAAAGAGAGCCCGAGCCGCCAGCTGAATCTTCAATTCGAATACAGTTTTGAGAACCCGCAACGACGGTGTAATTAGTTGAAGTTCCAGTGACAGATGTTCCGTCCTCAGTGGCAGAGAAGTTCGCTCCTCCTTCAGCTCTTTTGAACATAATCGCTGAAGATACGGTCGCTACTCCATCAGTGAAGTTAACTGAAACGTCATTACCAGGATGTGTTGGAGCCAAAGATACGGCTCCACATTTGTTGTTACCGTTACTTGCACTCACTGCAAAATCAATGGTTTTGTTTCCATCGTAATCTAGATCAGTATCATTACTTGGGGTTTGAGCCGTGATGCGAATATCAAATGCCGTTCCTGCAACTGGATTTCCAGCAGGAACTCTTTCAACTAAGAATTTTGAAGCCGTGGTTGAAACAGTGAAAGTAAATGCGGAGTTCGAAGCAATTCGTTCATTGCCAACACTATCAACGGCAACCACTCTAATTTTATAAACATTTCCATTTGTAAGTGTACAGCTTGAAAATGCGTGGGACGTTGAGTTTGCAGCCTTAGTCACTTCAGAACAGAACTCTACATCTAGATTGTCCAAAATACTGACTTTGTACTCGGCCTCTCCACTAGTATCGGCCCAGTTAGCCGTTACATTTGTACCACTTCCTAACCAGATATCAGGAGTAGAGTCTGAGCCACCAGCTGCACCAGTAATAAGGAAGGCATCTGGTGGAGTGTTGTCTACAGTAAATGTAAAGCTTCCACTATTTGAAGCGGTTCTTGTATTTCCAGCAGCATCTTCAGCCGTTAAACTGACTTTATAGGTTTGACCGTCAGTAAGATTACAGCCTGTAAAATTGAAGGCTGTCGCTGTTGTGGTTTGTGCTCCACCACATTGATCCACATTCCCCAAAGTTTGAATGAGTACGCTATAGGTAACTGGAGTGGTGTCAGATGCGGTAGACCAAGTTAAAGTAGGCGTTAATGTTGTCGCAAGTGTCGTGTCAGGAGTTACATCTGAACCGCCGTAAACTCCAACAAGAGTGTGAATTCCAGGATCAACATTATCGTAGTGAATCACTTGTTGGGCTGCCGATGTCGAAACATTACCGGCCACATCTTTTGTATAAACAAATACTCGTCTTTGAGCAGTGCCACTCAAAGTTAACGTTGTTGGTCTTGTTCCGACCCATCGGCCATCGTTGTAAAGAGGTGCTGATGGAGCTCCTGCAGCACCAGCTTGTTCAATTGCTAACCAGGCAACGGCATCAGTATCACCCGTAATACTCATATTGACAGGAGATTCATTAGTGTAATTCGTATTAGATGACGAAGGATCAGAAAGGGTAACCGTGGGAACAGCTGGATGTGTTTCGTCTAAAGTGATTGAATCCGAAGCTGCAGCCATATTTACATTGTTGGCTTCATCAGCTACCCAGAGATAGATCGTTTTAGACCCATCACCCGAAGGAATATTGATTGAAGTCGGTCGACTCGTATACCAACCGTTATCCGACCCAAGGCCATCGGTACAAGCATCGCGCACATTTGTTGCTGAACTCGGCCGTGAAGCTTGATTGTGACTGAGACACCATCTTGTTGCCGTTGGATCACTACCAATACTTGTTGCTGTCGCGACTTGTCTTACATAAGTGGTTGAACCAGTTGTACCATCCGAAAGTGAAAGTGTAGGATTGCCAAGAGCAGCCAGAACATCGTAGTTGGCTGTGGCTACAGTCGTAAAACCACCATTTACCGGTGTAACAGTTTGATTGTTTCCGGCCGCCGTATGAGTGATATTGTATAGTCTATGACCATCAACAAGTGCTTGAGCTCCTCCGCCAGTGGCACTTTGAGGGCCTATATTTAAACTAACACTCGGAGTTCCACTCACTCGGTTAAACGCGGAATCCGTGAGATAAACATTAACTGGATATGTATAGCCGACAGTTTGCTTAAAGGGTGTACCGGAAGCTGCTTCAGCGTAGGTATCATGACCTTCATCAAGAGTTTCACCAGGTAATATTGCTATTAAGTGTGTTCCAGCACCGGGAACAAGATCGTAGGCTGATGAAGGTACGCCACCATACCCTGAACCACTAGCTGAAATCGTATAGCCTGTACCGACTTTATAGTTTGTAATTGAAAAAGTTCGACTACCACTTGAAAGAGATTGGTTGCTTGGGTGATTATCGTTGGGTGCTGAAGTATTTATGCTTACACTCGTCGAGCTATCGGTTGTAATGACATTATAGTGGACGTCAGTACCATAAACAGTGACATTGAAGGTCGTTCCCGCAGTTTTGTTTGGAACAGTTGAAGGAGTAACTGCGGCAGCAAGAGATGTACGGCCTTGATTTAAAGTCTGATTGTCAAACAGCGTGAGTAGGTAGGTTTTTGCACCGGGTTTAACATCGTATTGAGCCGGTAAATGAGCGGCATCGTTGAGTCCAGATGTAACACTAACTCTTTGGTCATCGACGGCACTAACCGGAGCAACCGAAAAGGTTGCTTGACCAGAAGTAAATGTAGCGGGAGCTACTGGCTCCGTGTCGGTAGGGTCGTTTGGAGTTGCTAAGCTAACAGCTCCATTATAATTACTATCAATATTAAAGTAATCATCTACCGCATAGACAGTAACATTGAAAGCAATACCAGCGTTCTGTTGATTTGCAGATCCAGTAATTGCATTCGAATAATTGGTTTGACCAGGGCTAAAACCTTGACCAAGCATACGAACAATGGTTTTGGTCGCAGTACCTGGTGAAACTGTATATTGTTCTGAATTCCGAGCTGTTAGAGGAGTTCCACCAGGAGTAATTGTCTGGCTAGGACCTGATCTAATATTGGTCACAGTAAATGCGCGTTCACCACCAGAAAGAGTATTACTGGCCGGATGAGTATCATTTGGATCTGATGTGGTAATACTTACGGTTTGGCCATCATTATCCATAACTTGGTTGTAGAAGTTGTCCACAGCAACAACTCGAGCCGTAAATCCAACACCAGCAGTTTGGGTGGTCGTGGCAGGATTATCAATTGCTTCATCTAGATCTGGTGCCCCTTGATCTAAAACCTGCCCAGGAAGTAGGACTAAAAGTTGAGACGAGGAACCTGGATCGATAACATAATTCGCACTTGGGTTGTCGGTATATGGAGTAGATGCTGTTGCTGTGTGACTACCTTGCCGTCTAAAAGTAACACTAAAGGTTGCAACACCGTTCACAGCATTAACCGGATTAGATGCGATTACCGCGTTTGGATCGGTAAGGGTTAAAGTGACGGAGCCGCCAAAAGATTGTACTGTATTGAAGGCTTCATCTACTGCTCTAACACGAACAGTATGTGTACTACCCGCAGCGGCCGAGCCACCTGAGCCATTAAAAGGAACTCCAGTCATGGCATTAGCAGCGGAATTGGTTCCTGGTACATAGGTTTGATCTGGCATTTGAACAAGAGTTTGGCTAATTCCACCAACATCCACAGTAACGGGAGCAGTGATTGTTTTTGTTGGGTCTGAATCCAAAGTGATTCTCAAAACTATAGCTTCGGAAGTTGTATAAATAATGTCATCGAAATCCACTTCACCATTAACAACAGTTTTAGTGAGAGTTCCGCCAAGAGTTCCGGTACCAGTATCTAAACTTAAAGTGATAGTGTCTGTATTGTTTGTCGTAATCGTGTTGTCAAAAATATCTTGTATTACGACCTTAAATGGAAAGATTGGTGTCGATGGACTTGCAACGTGAGTGGGGAGCGGAGCTCGCCCTGGAACAAAGGCAATATCATCAATTGTCGTTAAAGGGAGTACTGTTAAATAATCTTCAGTATTGTTGGCTTCATTTATCGGAGTCGTTGAGGTTCCATTGGTCCGTAACTCTCCGGCCGATGTCGATCTAATTGTGACGTTAGCCTGACCAGCAGTGAGGTTTCCAGTTACTGATGTATCAGTTGCTCCCGCAACACTTGTAGCGCTCGTTAGTGTCGTACTTTGAATGTCTTGATTTGTTAGAGCTGGATTTGAAAGTTCAAATGTCACATCCATATTAGAACCAACACCTGTGACCATGCGGTTGCCCCAGACATCCTCGGCTCTTACAACATAGGTATTGGTATCACCAACATCGATTTCTTCAAGGCCACCACCGGCTCCCAGATATAAATGGTCAAGGGGAGCGGCATTGATTGTGAAATCGGCAGTTTGTCCAGAAACAATCGGAGCATCAGTTGTTGAGATATTCAATGACGGCGAAACCGCTGAGTTGTAAAACGTGACATCAAAACTAGATTCGCCAGCTGTGAACATCAAACTGTTTGTGGCTGTTAACAGCTCATCAAAACCCAGTCTTGTTTCAGCATTGTTAACGGCATTGATAGTCACATTTTTAGAACCGGTATCGCTAAGAGTGTTGTTTTTAGAATCTTTCAAGACCACATTAATAGTCGTTGATTGCCCGGCTTCAAGTGTTGTCGCAACCGGTGTCACTAACATGTAAGATAGAGAACCAGTATCGATTGAGATATCGCCGGTTTGAGCAGTAATCGTATAATCATTTCCTTGAGCATCAGTCCAATCGTAAGTAGCCCCTAGTCTAGATGCCGCGGACGTTGGTTTTTGTGGCTCGAATAGCGTTGAACAACCAATATTTGTAAAGTTAGCAGAATCTGCTGGATTAAAAAATGTAAGGGCAGCATCATCCCAGTCAACATTCGCACACTCCCTAAAATTTCCATAGAGATCGTAGAGGTTAGCGTAAACTGTCAAAGTGTCGTCGGTTGTTAAAGGTAAGACTGCATTGGTTAAGTTTGTTCCAGCGTTTAATCCAATGGCTGTTCTGAGTTCAATATAGTTTGGTTGATTCGGACGTGGAGAAAAAGTATAGGAATTACTCATATCTCCGGTGTTTGCATCTTCGAATTGAACGGTGACGGTATCGTTAATATTCATTGGTGTGAAGTTTACGCCTGCAACACCATTAGTAAATGTGAGTGTTTGTGGGCCGCCAGCTGGAATTTGCATTGGCGCGAATCCACGAGGTGAGTTGGTTAAGGTACCGGTGACATGGACTATAAAGTCCCGCGAAAAATAGTTATTAAGACGGTTGCCAAAACGATCCTGAGCGTAGACATCAATTATGCTTGCTTCACCAGCGACAGGGTATTGATCTGTTTGAGCATAATAAATTCTGTTATTTAAAGAATACCTGTATCCCACTCTCCAGCTATCAAAAGCAGCAGGATTGATACTAGCGTAGACCCTATTCATG
>CAZFYV010000062.1:0-14789 GCA_964523195.1 uncultured Pseudobdellovibrionaceae bacterium | reverse complement strand
CAACTCGCAGATGTAGTAGCTACGAAGATGTACCCGTAACCGCTGAGGACATATTAAGAGGTCACCACAATCTCTATGAGCTCACGAAGTAACACTACCCGTTCAAAGCTCAGAGCTATTTTTTCATGAGTACTTGAATTTTAGCTGCCAAATCATTGAGTTTAATCCCATGACTCTTTTCTTTTGCTGACAAAAGATTAGAGTCGACGAGTTTCATTTCAAAGCCAGATGCGCAAAATTTAAAACTAAAAGTCGCTCCACTAGGCCCAAAAAAAGACTCGCTATTCTCAACTCCATCTAATTTAGTATCAGTTGAGCATTTGCTTTCTCGCTTATAAATCAGCGAGATCAATTGATAGTACTTCTCGGAGTTGGTCACAAAAATAGCAACCATAGAATTGTTATCCTCATCAGACTTCAACAAATATTCCACTTGAGGCTTACTATCTCTTAGAGATTGATCAAAGAGGTCTACTAACTGAACTTCACTAGAGTCCTTAACCTTGGGCGAAGAAGACGTACAGGACCCTAAAAAACTAGCGATTAAGATAAAAAATGAAACTTTTAAAGAGAACAAAACCTAACCAACTAATCGGCTGCGGGCCACACGAATCTCTGTAAGAAGCTCTTTCAAGGCCGCTTGAGTTTGCTGAAGATCACTGCTGGCCCTCAACAAAGTGCGCATCTTCCGCGCTTCAAATTTTGCCTTCTTCAAAGCACTTCTAGCACCTTCAATCGAATACTTCTCTTTGTGTACTAAGGTTTTAATGATCAGAGCCATTTGAATATCGCGAGGCTCATACACTCTTTGATTACTTTTAGACTTTTTGGGCTTAAGGCCATCAAACTCTGACTCCCAAAACCTCAAAACGTAGGATTTAACCCCCAAAATGTCTGCCGCTTCTCCGATTTTGAATCCCATCTTGTCGGGAATAACAGAGAAATCGATGGACATATTTAATCCACGAACAATATCTTGAATCTCTTTAGAGATCAGCTCATTAGTTGAATCGACAAAGTTGTCAGGAACATCATGGTCTCGACGAAAGACGTGGTCTGAGGGTGTTTTTGTGTGTTGATCTGCCATTTATGAATCCAAATACTCTTAGTCGTTTATTTATTGATTAATCGTCGAAGCCGTCATCTTTAATTTCTGAGGCATCCTTACCATTAAGCATTGCTTTCAAAACTTGGCTTGGACTGAAATTAAGAACACGACGAGCAGAAATTTTAATCTGATCTCCTGTTTGTGGGTTTCGACCGATTCGCTCTTTTTTCTTGCGAACTTCAAACTTTCCAAACCCTGAGATCTTTACTTTATCTCCGTTTCGAAGAGTATCCTTCAAAGTTCGAAAGACGAGTTCTACTAGCTCTGAAGCTTCCTTTTTCGAAAAGCCAATCTTTTGATAAACCTTTTCGACAATGTCTGCTTTGGTCATTGTAGAGCCTGAAATATTTCTTCCGCCCATATGCTGTTACTCCTGTTGCACTGAAGATATATAAAGGCTACCAAGTGTCTGAAAACTTTCAAGTTTTTTGTAAATGAAAGTTCTTCGAGCCAGTCATAGACCCGGGAAATCTCGACCAAAGCCATGGGCTTTGGTCGAATTGATGAATTTTTAAGCAATATTTTAGAAAATCTAGCGAACTTGGATATTTAGCTTTTCAGTCACACCCTTAACGACTTTTTCCTGAATCGAAGAAATTTGTTTATCTTCAAGAGTAGAATCCTGATCTTGCAGGTACATTCTAAAAGCGATTGAGCGCTGGTTCTCCTGCAGAGAATCACCCTTGTAGACATCAAAGACCTCTACCGCCTGACATAGTTTTCCTGCGGACTTTCTGATCTGAGCGGCCACAGTCTCAGCCGGTAAATCATCAGGAACTAAAAATGCGAGGTCCCTTTGGGTACCTGGAAACTTAGATATTTTTTTGTATTTATAAGTTCTCGGTTGCCCCTCAAAAAGTAAGTCTAAATTAAACTCACCTAATGCGACATCGCTTTTGATTTTAAACTCATCTGCGAGAGCAGGATGAAGAGTACCGAGATAGCCTAATGTTTTACCCTCATAGGTTAAAAAAGCCACCTGGCCAGGATGTATGAATTCAGGAACCTGTCTAGGTTCACCGGGGATAGACCAATGCCAATTTCGTCCCTTAAGAGAGGTCAACAAACTCTCGACACTACTCTTTAGTTCATAAACAGCGGGAGTTTGTCCCTTATTCCACAAGCCCTCAGGGCGGCCAAATACTCCAAAAGCAATGCGTCCCTGTTCTTTGAACTGCTCTGGGGTTTTAGAGAACGTCTTTCCGATCTCAAACAATTTTCCGTATTCATTAGAGTGATTAAGGTTGAACTCAATGTTTTTAATCATATGTGGAATCAAAGACGTACGCATAACTGCATACTCTTCATTAAGCGGATTCATCAACTCAATGGGCTCGGCAGCAACATCCAAATTAAGCATTTGCATTCTTGCCACATCACCAACAACCTTTTTCTGGAAAGCTTCATTAAGGAAAGCATAGTTAAAACACTCGTAGAAGCCTAAACCAACTAAGCTTTCCTTAGCGACTCTCTCAAGACTGTAAGTTAACTCGTTGGGTGTCGGGTTATCTTGAAGGACTGGCAATTTGTCAGGAATATGCTCGTACCCATATAGGCGACCAAACTCTTCGACTAAATCTTCTGGAATCGAAATATCAGCTCGGTACGCTGGAGGAGTGATCACAAATCTCTCACCATCATCTTTGGATAAAACATTACAACCGAGGCGATTCATCCACTGTTGGAAGTCTGCACTTTTAACTTCAAAACCCATTCGCTCAGCCACATCAGCTACCGCGATCTCAATACTTCCCTGTTCGATAGGTTCAGGGTAAAGATCATATGGATCAGAATAAACCTCTGCCCCACAGATATCTTGAAGTAACTGACAAGCCCGTTCTAAGGCAAATGGAATAGCCTCAGGATTCACACCACGAGCAAACCTGTAGGACGAGTCCGTTTCGAAACCAAACTTTCGAGATGTTGTTCTCACAGTTTTAGGCCGAAAGTAGGCGGACTCAATAAAAACTTCTGTCGTGTCGTCTTGGACTCCAGAGTTTTCTCCACCAACAACACCAGCAAGTGCCACTGGTTTACCGCTATCGCGAATCGTAAGCTCGGTACCATCAAGTTTCAGATCGGTGCCATCTAAAGTTTTAAAGCTTTCACCGGCTTTACTTCCATCAATCTTGATGACTTTTCCATCTAAAAAGCGAATATCAAATGCATGAAGAGGTTGACCCAACTCCATTAAAACAAAGTTTGTAATATCAACCACGTTATTAATGCTATTAATTCCGACTTTTTCTAATCTTTGCTGAAGCCATTTAGGAGATGGTCCAACCTTTACATTACGAGCATAACAGCCCCCGTATCGAGGGCATCTATCAGAGTCTATGAGCTCCAACTTAATCTGATCTTTTGTAGATTCAGAGACTCGATTTAGATTCATTGCCGGAGTGTGTACCTCTCGACCGAGAATCGCAGCGATTTCACGGGCAAGCCCTAGGTGACTCAAACAATCTGCTCTGTTTGGAGTGACATTGATTTCAAAAACCACATCGTCCAAGCCGTAATAAATGGCAAAGTTCTGACCGATCGGAGCATCATCATCTAGAATCATAATTCCTTCGGCTTCTTCAGAAAGCTGAAGTTCCTTTTCACTACAAAGCATTCCTGCAGATTCAACCCCACGAAGCTTTGACTTTTTAATTGTAAAATCACCAGGGAGAACTGCTCCTGGCAGAGCCGCGACAACGCGATCACCAGTTTTATGGTTTTTAGCACCACAAACGATCTGATGAACAACCCCTTCGCCAGTTGAAACCTGACAAACAGTTAATCGATCGGCATCGGGATGTTTACCCACTTCTAATAAAGTACCAATAACAACGTTTTTATAGGGAGTAGATAAGTCTTCTATCTCATCAACTTCTAATCCTGCATGGGTCAACAAATCAGCTAACTCTTCAGGTTTCGTGAAGTAATCGTCTACATCTACATATTCATTTAACCACTTAAGTGAAATCTTCATCGTTTAAACTGCCTTAAAAATTTAACGTTATTCTCTGCGAGAATGCGAATATCATCGATACCGTACTTAATGAGTGCCATTCGTTCGATTCCAAACCCAAAGGCATACCCTTGCCATCTCTTAGCATCGATACCTGAGGCCTTAAGTACATTCGGGTGAACCAATCCACTTCCACCAATCTCAACCCAGCCTGTTTGCCCGCACAGCTGACAGCCTTTGCCTTTACAAATTGGACACTGGCAATCCACCTCTGCAGAAGGCTCGGTGAATGGGAAAAAGCTCGGTCTAAATCGAGTTTTCAAATTCGATCCAAAAAACTCCCTCACAAAAAAAGTAATGGTCCCTTTGAGATCTGCCATAGAAACTTTCGAATCAATGAGCAATCCCTCAATTTGATTGAAATTGGGTGAATGGGAGGCATCGTGGTCTTTTCTAAAGACCGGCCCAGGAGCAACGATTCGAATCGGAGGTGTTTCGTTTTCCATTGTTCGAATTTGAACAGGAGACGTATGAGTCCTAAGGACATGCTCTTCCGTGATATAGAAAGTATCCTGCATATCTCGAGCAGGATGGTCCGAGGGCATATTTAGAGCTTCGAAATTGTAACGGTCTGATTCTATCAATGGACCGAGGCGAACAGAAAACCCAATACGACTCAAAATCTTCACGATTTCATGGGTCACTTCACTCAAAGGATGAATCGCACCGATCTCAGCTTTTGGACCCGGTAAAGATAAATCCAAAGTGTCTTTATCTAACTGAGCCTGTAGTTCTTTCTTTTTGATCTGTCCCTCGACCTCTCCATAGGAAGTTTCGAGCTGAGTTTTGATCTCATTGACCAGTTTTCCAAACTTAGGGCGCTCTTCTTTTGAGAGCTTTCCCATCTCTTTCATGACTTGAGAAAACTCACCTTGCTTTCCCAGGTATTTGACCTTGAGATCATACAAAGATTTCGAGGATTCTGCTGTCTGAAATTCTTCTAGAGCGCGGCTTTTAATGGATTCTAACTTTTCTTGTAACATTCCTGAAATATTAATGATTACAAAGCTATTTTCAACTACTATAAGGGTTACATGGCGCACAAAAACAAGCAGAATCGAAGCCCTATGAAACCCAAAAAAGCAGGGCTCCGAGGCAAACATAAAAAGCCCCAAAAGATCTATCCCTTCAATGAAGCGGACGACCGATTACGTGATATTTTTACAAACCACGGGTTTGAAGATTTTCCCCACGATCAGAGACACCAATTCGTTCAATTCTACCATTTGCTGATGGATGTCCAGGAAAAGGAGAACTTCACAAGACTACTTTCACTAAGGGACATCGGAATAAAGCACTTTGTGGACTGCCTTTTGATCCCCCGATTTACCGATCTTCAGTTTCCCCTTCTAGACTTGGGAACAGGCCCGGGTTTCCCTGGGATTCCATTAAAAATTTGCTTCCCAAATGAGCGGATCATTTTAGCGGAAGGCGTACAACGTAGAGTTGAATTTTTAAAAAGAGTTCGCCAAGAAATGAATCTTGAAAGTCTGGATATTGTCGGTAGAAACATCAACAAAAACTTCCATCTACCGGTTCAAGGAGTGATTACGAGAGCGGTCGAAGATCTTAGAAACACCCTTGGAAATGTTTCAAGCTGTGTGCAAAATGGCGGAAAAGTTTATTTCATGAAGGGCCCAAAAGTGGGACCAGAAATTCAAGAAGCCTTGGACTCCTGGGGAGAATACTACGAGCTAGAAGACGATATTCATTACACAATTCCCGAAACTACTAACGAACGCAGACTTGTAGTTTTTAAGAAAATCAAATCAGTTCCGATGAGTGACGAAGAATTTCAAGAGGACATCGAATGAGCCAAGTCATAAGTAGCGAGCAAAACAAAATCTATAAAGACCTCATACAGCTGCACTCTTCAGCGGGCATCAAAAAACAAAAACAATATCTGGTTTTTGGAGAAAAGGTTATTTTTGAATACCTCTCAAACCATAAAGCTTCAGCTCGATTGATTATGAGCGAATCTTTTTCTACATCTCAAAAGCATGATGACTTTCTCAGTAGCACAGGTATTCATTCTCCCCTAAAAACCATCTTAACCAATGAGCTTTTTAAAAACCTTGATTTATTCAATACAAAGTTTCCTATCTTACAGTGTGAGCTTCCCGATTTTGAAGAATGGGAGAGCTCTAAACCACCCAGCGAACCAAGTCTAATCTGTGCCTTAGGTGAGCCCAGTAATCTAGGTGCTGTTATTAGGTGCGCAGACGCATTTGGCATAAACAAGATAATTTTAACTTTAGAATCTAGCTTTCCTTTTCATCCTAAGGCTCTGCGAGCAAGCAGTGGTAGTTTCCAAAGAATTCAATTTTTAAAAGGACCTTCGATTGAAAACATCAAAACCGAGGTGATCTCTTTGGACATGAACGGTGAGCAACTGGGCGAATTCAAATGGCCTTCAGCTTTTTATCTACTCGTCGGCGAAGAGGGGCAGGGAGTGCCTCAGTCTATTCTCGGACAGAGAGTCTCCATTCCAATGGGTTTAAAAACCGAATCTCTAAATGCCGCCGTATCTATCGGGATTGCACTTTACGATTTTCGTTTGAAGCACCCATTGAAATAGAACTTAATGATACCCCTTTTAATAAGGGCCCAGTGTTTCACAAATAAACGATTAATCGACCAGAATTAAGACTTTAAAAACGACCATTCTAAGCCCAGTCAATTTTATGATAGCCTAAAGTCATAAAGGGATTGGGATTGGCAAATTTAATAAGTTCTAGAAATCTCGTGGTTCTAGCGATGTGTTTGTTCTATTTTCCGCAGTTGGAGCAGATCGACACGAATAACGTGATTTCTCTTCAAAACATAAACTCAATGAAATTTTGTATGGCACCTTCTGCCCATGCAAATACGACATTTTCGTTTAAGAAATCACTTAACGAGTCCCTTCCCATGCGTTCGTCAGGAATAGAAGCTTGCATGGACAAGTGCCACTGGCACTATGTTGTTTGCACAACTAACTTGAACAAGAAAACCTGTAAAAAACAGTACGCTAAATGTCTCAGAGAGATACAAAAAACCTGTTCAGATTAATTTATCAATAAAGTCTTAAACCCTAATCAAACTCAGGGCTTTTAGCCTCAATACCCTTTTATCTATCTGAAAATTCTGCCGAAAAATAGAATGATGGTCTCGGGAAATTATGTATTTTTAAAAAAACTCAAAGAGGGTGGCATGGGGCAAGTCCATCTAGCCGCTCGCCATGATCCCGAGTCTAATTTTTCAAAACTTCTCTGTATAAAAACCCTAAAATCAGATGCAAAAAACTCTGAAGCACTTGAGAGTTGGTTTCTCGACGAAGCCAAAATCGTGAGTCGATTAAGCCATAGAAATATTGCCCAGGTCATTGATTTCGGTAAAGATGGGAACGAGTTCTTTTTGGTTTCAGAATACTGTGAAGGATTGAGTCTCGATGACATCATCAAAAAACTTGCCGCTAAACGTGAGAGTTTAAACAAAGAAACTGTTATTTTTATAATTCTCGAGTTGCTAGAGGGACTCGCCTATGCCCATGGAGCGCGAGATCGTTTCTCTAACGAACCACTGGGTCTTGTTCATAGAGATCTATCTCCTGGGAATCTAATGATCACTTTTTCGGGAGAAACCAAAATCATTGATTTTGGAGTGGCACGTAACTCCTCTCTAGATAAATCTAAGAAAACCTTAGTCGTCGGAAAAACGTCATATATGAGTCCTGAACAAGCCTCGCGAAAGGAAGTGGATCGCAGAAGTGATATCTACACCGTAGGGGTAATTTTATGGGAACTTCTCACTTTCAAGAAGCTATTTTGGGGAGAATCAAAAAACGAAATCCTAAAGAAGGTTCAATCTGGAATCTCAAGTAAACAGTTTAAAAACATTCTCATCTTTGATGACGAGCTCAATTCAATACTGAGGAAAGCTCTCGCTCCACACCCCGACACAAGATATGATAACTGCACAGAATTCTACAGCGATCTCAATAAATACGTTAAAGCCAATGGTCTTTCCTCTTCAACGATGGAGCTTCGTCAGTTCTTGCAGACACACTTTCGAGACGACTATGAAAATCATCAAACGATGATTTCACAGCTCCTTGCAAGTCAAAAATCAGAGCTATCAGCTAAGAAGGATTTTAACATTAAAAAGGGTGGCTCCTATTCTAGGCCAGGACATCACGCCTATTCAGATGACGAGCTAGATCAAGATGGCGCTTCATCTGCATTTAATTTTGGAGAAAGAGAATCTACAAGCGCATCAACAGAGCATCCATCAGCAGATAACTTCGGAACTCCGTTGGATACACTAAGACCCGACAAAGAAATACTTGTAGATGCAAACATCGACCTCTCTGGGCCAATAAGTAGCGCAAACAACTCCGATGCCGCACATGAACTAAACATAAATAAAGAGCTGCGTATGCATCACTCAATTGTGGTCGATCAGTCAGCACTAAAAGAAGAATCAACTCTTTCCATCGATTTTGAAAACTCTGACCCTGATGTCTCTTTTTTTAGACGATGGAAACCTCGTCGCTCTTGGCTAAGCCTACGTGTATTTATGTACGCCACTATTAGTTTTTTAGTGACATCTGGAATAGCGACTCTTTGGTATTTTACGAGCTTCAATCCTGTGGACGGAATTATTTTTGCGTCTCGAGAGTGTCAAAGAACTCCATTTACTAAATCATGTCTCTCTAAAAAAATAGTAATTGGTAACCCAAATACATGGCTTGAGGGTGGAGAAGGCTTTAGAGAACCGGCCTCCTACGAATAGTTTCTATTTGTTTAAAGATATCAATTCGGAAAGTATCTCGCCCTGTGGAGGTTGATCCCAAAGGCTAAGGACAAAGCCGCCATTGCCGCTTCCTGTGGGCTTACAAGCCACGGCTCCTGCTGCCTGCAAACTATTAATATGCTTCTCAACCTGACCATCAGCAAGGCCCCAGGCTTTAAAACACTCACCCGCTTCATCAATCGCATTTTTCAATAGTTCAAAACTTTCGGGTGACTTCTCTTGCAAAAGCGCTTCTTTCGCTAGCTCCACACTTTTGGCCATCTTGAGGTCTAAGGCTTCTCCTGCTTTGGGATTCTCAGAGAGGTTCTTTTTAACCTGGGCCACACATTCATGGGTCAGACCTCTTTGTCCTGAGTAAGATAGATACCAAAAAGGCTCCCATTTTGGATGAACATCATTTCTCAATCCTGACCTCGAAAATTCCAAACCGTTTCCAGACAGAGCTACGGCAATATCAACCCCACTACTTTCCCCATGAAATGTGTCTTCAAGAGATCTGGAAAACTCATAAAGCTCTTTTTCCTCTAAAAGACCATACCACTGGAGAAACTTTGAGACGGCCACACACAAGGCCGCGGACGCCCCCATGCCGGCACCCACAGGGATTTCGTTTTGAATAGAGATAAGGCCCTCTATATCGGATCTGTTCTTACCTAAGGCTTTTAATGCTTTATCAATTATGCCAGAAAACAAAACTTGAATTTCTTCTCCACGACTTCCACCAAACTCGACTTTCAAAGGTGATGTCGACTTAGAGGCTGTGATTCGAAAGGATCTTCCATATACAGGAAACACCAAGGCTGGGTGGCCTCTAAGAACAGAGTGTTCACCTACGAGGATCCACTTGCCAAAAACTTTGAATTCGAATGAGTTTTGTTCGCTTACCATTACTCTAGTTAGTCCTATCTATTTTGTAATGTCTCAATAAAAGGTAATAGCTCGTTGTATAGGTCCTGATCTTCTTTTCGATAGATAAAGTGTACGTTTGGACCAGCATCCATAGTGATTATTGGTCCACGATCATGTTTCACCCATTGATCTCGACCAAAATTCATACAAGTCATCGACTTATCATTCATATACCCAAAATGTGGTTTCGAAGTTTCAAACAAAGCATGCATATCCCAAAATTCCTGCCAACAAAGTTCATAGGCAAGTTTCCAGTTTTTATTCTTTAATGCATCTATCAGCTCATTGATTCGAACTTGAGCTCTTTCAGGACGACCTTGAAACAAATCACTTGATGCCACAAAACGGTGAGCATCACTCGATGAAACCTCTTTGATGTCGTAAGAAACAACCGCGACTTTATGAAGAAGGTTTGAGTAAGTATAAGGTAACTCTATCGACCTCGCTCCTTCAGCATCCCAAATTGACCAAGGCTCAAAAAATGACCGACAAGACGACCCTGAGCCCGTTCGACTGATTTCGCTCAGCTCATACTCTGAATACTCTCTTAAGGAGAATTGGGCTCTCCCTAGATTGTATGCAGCTCTTGTTAGTGCAGCAAAACTTGAAGCAGAACTAGCGATACCACAATCAGAGGGAAAATTATTAGCCGACTTCAATAGAAAAGACCCTTTTATTCCGAACTCAGATTTCAGCTTGGAAAAAAAGTTTAGAAATCGCGTTTTACCTTTTTCACTCATTTCAATGCTGTGGAATTGCTCGCCTTCGAGAGGAGACCAATCATCTTTTTCTGAGCCAGTGAGTGGCTCAATCTCAACGACTGAAATAAGATCTTTCAAAGTTAACGAGATAGACGAGTTCGTCGGAATATTGCTTTCGTGGGATGTTTTTCCCATATACTTTATCAACGCAATATTTGATGGTGCGACACCTTTTATTTCAGGGTTTGCCAATGAAGCCTCTTTGTCCATTCTAACTATTTATAGCTCAATCCAGAACCGATATGATTACTGGTTGCAACGACTGATAAGCCGTTCTGCTCGAGCCATTTGAAGGCCTTATCTTTATCAGAACTCGAGACAACTGCCAAAATAATATCTGCTCCCAGAGCACCGCACCCTTTTGCAGCCCTCACGAAGCCCGTTTCATAGAGTTGGTCAATTAGGGACCGAGAGCCCGCAGCAAGGAGCTGGTGGCGATCTAAACAATCACAATAGGACTTTATCGAATCTAAAAAAAGCTCTTCATTAAGCTCCAGAAGAGATCTACGAGCCTCATGGACCAAGTTGGTCAGCTCGTCTTCTGGTATATCAATATCTTCTTTTAAATGATGATGTGTCGGAACCTTTTTTCCAGTCCGTATAAAGATCATTTCCAAGTCTTTAAAAGGCCATGAATCTCTATGCAAAACATTTTCGTTTTCACTAAAGTAAGTCAAGCCGCCATTAATCTGTGCAACGACATCGTAACCACTTGGTGGCAGCCCGACTCCGTCCCATGCATAATTTCGATAGGTCTCCAAAAGGTGGCGCCAATCCAACTTTCCCGCTTCAACTCTTTTTGAGAATTGAAATTGAAAGAAAATACTATAGACCCCAACAAATTGTGCGCTGGAAGCCCCTAAGCCTCCAGCTCCCTGATGAGGATCAATAAATCGAATATCTAAATTGTTAAAAATTGGATGCACGGAATCGCTATAGTCTTGAGTTCCTTCTTTTGATCGAAGCTCACCTTCAGAGTTTACAATATGATTCCAAAAAAGACCTGCCGGTGAATCGCCATGGATATCAAAGGCCTTTCCTTCTCCCAAATCCATCTGAATTTCGAAGTAAGGCTCAGTAGCGGCGACCAATGCGGGCCCGCCTTTAAGCGCGATATATTCACCTAAAACAAATGTCTTGCTTGGGATAAGAAGCTTTAAGCCAGCTTCAATAGAATTAAAAGACTCAGGTGTTGTAGGCATTCTCTTTTCCTGCGCGAAGCTCTTTTAAGACTTCAATGGCATTCGAAAGCGATATTCTTTTTCTCAACATCAAAATCTCTTCTAATCTTTGTTGCACGATGGGAATTTCCTTCTCCATGGCTCCTGCACCCAAAGTTAAATTTTTGATATGCAATTTCATATGCCCTTCAATGATTCCAACTGTGGTTAGGGCTCTTAGGGCACCTAAATTTTGAATTAATCCCACAGAAGCACAAATTCTTGAAAGGTCTGAAGCCGAATCGATATCTAGCATTTCTAGAGACATCTGAGCCATCGGGTGGAGTCTAGTTACCCCACCTACAGTTCCGACAACGATTGGTGCTTCTAGAATTCCAGTTAAGGTTTCTGTTTTTTCGTCGTATCTCCACTGTGTGATAGAACGATATTGACCAGAAGAAGCCGCAAAGGCATGCATTCCAGCTTCGACAGCTCGCCAGTCATTTCCAGTCGCAATCAAAATGGGATCAATACCGTTGAGAACACCTTTATTATTCGTAGCTGCCCTATAAGGATCTAATTCAGCAAAGATCGAAGCTTCTTGAATTCGAAGACCTGTTTCTTTGTCCATCTTCATCTCTACTTTTGCTCTTGTGAGCTTAGTATCAACTAAGTTAGATAGAATACAGATTGAAACTGTCTCGCCTGTCATCTCTTCGATTGGAATTTTTAAATATTCGCACACCTGGTTCATGATATTAGCGCCCATGGCGTCGCATGGGTCTGCCATTACATGGACAACGGCCATCACTTCACCGTCGGGACGATCCACTCGACGAACTTCAATACGAGTAACACCTCCACCGCGTTCTACAAGGCCACCGGCTACATCTCGGTTTGCCATCTCAACCAGACCTTGAGCAGAGTCCATTACTATTTTTTCAAATTTTTCGAAGTCAGAAACTGTCGCTAACTGAATTTGACCTATAATCTGCTGGCCAACGATTTCAGTTGTGATTTTACCGTTATCTTTTACCCAACGAGCTGTCTTACTCGCCGCCGCGATAATAGATGTTTCTTCAACGGCCATAGGAATGACTTTATCTACACCATCAATTCGAAAATTTGTTGCCACTCCCATGGGCAACTGAAAGTATCCAATGACGTTTTCTACAAACTTTTCAGCGAGACCCAAATCCTTGATTCCACCAGTTTTCAAAAACTTAATGTCCTCTGGGCTTAAAGCTCCCATTTCAAAAAGGCGCTGATACCTTTCATCTCGTGAAAGTTTAGAAAAACCTTTGAACAACTCAGTTAAATCTTTCGAACTTGCCATTTACTTTTCTCCTGCAACTCCTGTGGACGAGACGAACCCGTACAGAAGAGTGCTGTAGTGAACTCATATTCGAGGATTTCCATTTTTTGATGGAGTGCTGTAGAACCCTGGGTCGCTGCCTCAATTATTGGTTTTGCTAAACCAACCATTGTTGCCCCGGCAGCGATGAACTTGGCGGCATCTAAACCCGATCGAACACCGCCAGATGCCCATACTTCATAGTCAGCCGAAATCGACTGAACTGCAAGCAAAGAATTAAGGGTAGAAATCCCCCAATTCTTAAATGTATCAGCCACGTGGTAGAGCTTTTGCTCTTCACTAGACCTAAAACCTTCTATTCGCCCCCAGTGGGTGCCACCTAGACCGCTTAGATCTACGGCAAAAACCCCTAGGCCGATCAGGCGATTTAGTGTGGATTCAGAAAAACCACACCCGGTTTCCTTGATTATAACAGGAATTTCTAATTTAGAACACAAGTTCTCAATTGCGGCTAATCCACCCTTAAATTGAGGCGTTCCTTCGGGCTGCAAACATTCCTGCAATGGATTTAAATGGATAAACAAAGCCTTAGCTTGCAAATTATCTATCAAACGTCTCACATCATCTGTTTCCGTATGGATCAATTGGCTGACTCCTAAGTTACCAATGAACCCTACGTTTGGTGCGGATTTGCGGATTTCTTTCCACTCATTTGCCGCAGAAGTGTCTGATAATTCACGTCTTTGAGAGCCGACTCCCATGAGCCATCCACGCTCGGAGCAAACTTCAGCCATAATGCGATTGAGTGAGACACCATCGCTATGACCAGCAGTCATACTACTCACAAACATTGGCGTTGGACATTTTTGACCAAAACGTTCAATGCTCGCATCGACATCGGCAAGATTAATATCTGGCAGAGCTTCGTGAATCAGATCTATGCGATCGATTTCTGACATATGACGAGTTTGAGTTCTTGGATCCAACGACAAATTGATGTGGTCGCGTTTTCTTTGTTCGAATTGATTTGTATCTATAGAATCTTGGCTACCTATAGATCCTTGATCTTCAGTTGAATTTTGATTTGTTGCTGAATCGGCCAAGATAAATTCCTCAAATGCTCTGACTAGGCTTAAAAACTAAAAAGGGCTTTTTACAGCCCTTTTTAAGTATAACTCTCATTTGAGACTAGGCTGGTAAAACCTGCTTTACAAGCTGAGAAAACCCATTGAAATCATGGACAGCCATATCGGCTAGAACTTTACGATCGAGATCGATGTTCTTTTCGCTCAAGGCATGCATAAGTCTCGAGTACGAAGTTCCATTCATTCTTGCAGCTGCATTGATTCTTTGAATCCAAAGAGCTCTGAATTGTCTTTTTCTCTGCTTGCGATCACGATATTGGTAATTCAAACCACGATCATTACGCTCTACAGCTGTGATATAACAGCGACTACCAGAGGAATAATATCCACTCGCGCGCTCTAAAACCTTTTTTCTTCTACGTCTTGCTTTAAAACCTCTTTTTACACGCATTTCACAATCCTCCTACAGCGCCAGCATCTTTTTAACATTATCCATATCAGCATCATGGATATGTTTCTTCGCACGAAGCGAACGTTTTCGACTGCTAGACTTGTTTTCAAGAATGTGACGGAGGCCTTTTTGCTTACGCTTAATTTTTCCGCCTGACTTTGGCTTGAAGCGCTTCTTCGCTCCAGAATGAGTT
>CAZFYV010000061.1:0-14950 GCA_964523195.1 uncultured Pseudobdellovibrionaceae bacterium | reverse complement strand
TTAGAAAGCGCTCTTGCGATTTCCGTTTTACCAAGTCTAGATTCACCAAAAAGTCCAAAAACACCTTTTACACCAGTTTCACTTTTAGAAAGGCGTGATTGCATTATTCTTAAGATATCGGATACGATATTTTCTTGACCAACAATCCAATCACTCATTCGATCGCCGAGTTTTGCGAAGATACTATTATCACCAGTAAGCATGGCGCGCATAATTCCGATTGATTCTTCTGTTGCGTCTCCACGAAGACCTTCTGCAGCTGTCCTTAGTAAAATCTCTGTATCAACATCATTACTAAACCCAACAAGAGAGAGTTCTGAGTTTAGCTCTAATTCTACATCATCGATATAACCACGAAGTATCTGATCGTTACCCATTTCGGCGACTTGATCGATTTCTGCTTGAACTTCATCCATCATTTGCCGAGCTTCTTCCATTCTCGCCATATCAGGCATTGGGTTTTCAGGGTCAACATACTTACCCCATTCGTCCCACTGTTCTTTGACTGCTTCTAGTTTTTGGACTCGTCCAGCGCGCAACTCACCAATTGTTAAATCACCGACTTCTAAATCGTCGGCCATTCGAACAAGATCTTCATCGATACCAGCGGCATCGATTCTTGCTTGAAGATCATCTAAAGAACCCTTAAGTTCTTCGAGTTTTTCTACTTTCTCTTTGAGGCGAGGCCACTCTCGCTTCATTTCGGCTAATCTTTCATTGGCCTCATCAAACTGCTGTTGAATTTCAAGTCGTCGTTCTCTTAGGAAAGGCTTACGATCTGGCCATCGGTTGATATCAAACTCTTCCATGGGCATATCAATACGTTGAGTCGCTGAAGTTCCCGGTCGTGCAGGTCCAGTACCACCGACTCCTGCATTTGCTTGTCTCCAGAAGTTTTCTTCAACTTCCATGGCAGCTTCACGAAGCTTAGCAATTTTAGTTTCCATTTCGACAATTCTATAGGGCTCACCAGAAGCTCTCATACCTTTTAGGTTTGCACCGGCTTCCATAAGAAGAGCTCTTGCAGACCCTGGTAAACCAAGACCACGATATCCACCTTCAGCCAAACGAGCTGCTTGAACAATGGCATCGTTAGAAAATGTCACACCCAATGTTCGCTCTAAATTAGAGGCATGGGTCTTTAATATTGCGATCGCCTCTGAGGCCTCAGGTGCTGTTCTTTCAAAGCTTCTTACATAGCGACTCATATGCTCGAGTCCCTGGTGTGTGGCAATTGAAGCACTATTAGTAGTGGCTACAATCTGAGCATTTTCTGTGAGTTGATCGAGATGTTCAAAGAAGGTTTTAGATGGGTCATCCCTACCAGCGCCATCAAGGCTTGCTGGCTTTAAGCGCTCAAATCCATCGATATGGATAAGAACTTCATTTCCTGCATCTTTAGCTTTCTTAATTTCGACAGCGATCTGTTGTAGGTAATGTTTTCTGTGTTCGCCATCTACTTCTTTTAGGTAGTGATCCACATCAAAACTTAAGATTCTTTTATTTTCTAAACCTGTTCCACCAACGCGAAGAGCAGCCGGTAAATCATCAACATTGGCTGCAGTCTGAGAAGCGGCTAATTGGTGAATCAAAGTTTTCTTACCGATACCGTCTTCGCCGTTAATCACTAGAAGTTTTACATCGGGGTTGGCTAGGTTTCGGACCATTCTTTGGAAATCATGTAGGAGAGAAGAGCCTGGATAGATTACTCCAAGAGATCGGGCAACGGCAGCTGAAGTGAGATCTCTAAACATAGCCCTGTTATTTAAATTTCGACCTTGAGGTCTTGGGATATGTTGATCCATGCGAGCGCCAATTTCTCCGACAAGTGCATTTTGTCTAGCAATAGCTGTCGCAGCATCTTCAGTATTGTTAAAGAAGAGCTTTCCCAGCCTCCACCCATTAAACCAGGCGGCTGAGCTGAATTGAGGCATGATCGCAAGCATACTTAAAGATAGAAGTCCTAATAGGAATATCTTTTTAGCTTTGTTACTTCTTTTAGCGTTTTTTAATCGTTTCATTTCTTTTTCTCTCTATATAAAACCGAGAATACGTCCGTATTCGGTAACTCTTTCCATATATAATCGCCAAGGCACCGGATTTCTTCGGTAGTAGCGTCTAATTAAATTGTAACTTTTGACCCAAGCTCTTTGTTTCACTGCCGGTACTATGGCTCTAGCAGCAATTGGATACACTCCCATTCCGATAGGAAGCATAATAAGTTCAAGCATTAGATCCGATGACTTTTGATCAAGTCTTGAGATATCCATTAATACTTTAAGCCCATCTTTCGGACCTACACCAGAACTTGAGAAAAACTTTTTGTATTCGTCTAGATATTTGTTCTGAGCGCGATTTAAAAACCAATAGTTAACTGGTAAACCTGTTGCAAAACCACAGGTTAGTGTAGCTGCTGCTCTAGCTGATAGAACCCTTAAAAATAGCCAACGAAGCATTTTGGAGGCAGGTCCAAGTCTACCGACAAGAGCGACACATGAAATTGCTCCAGCCACAGCGAGTCCTGCATATCCAAGTTCAGACCACAATTCATCGCTAGCAAATTCAGCTTTCATTTGATCTAGGAGTTCAATAACAACTTCGTCATTTTTTTCAGGGTCTAAGATTTCCGCCACTAAAGGATCAAAGGCAATAAGTGGTAGCATAGTATCGTAATCACTAGAATCATCACCAAACTGTAGTTCATTTCTAAGCTCGTTACTCATAGAAATATACTTACTAAATCCAGACATAACATTCGGGTACATGCCTGCAAAAAAGCTAAATCTCTCTTGTTGATCAGAAGGAAACCTTGAATTGAACTCATCATATAACGAGTCTTCATTCTCAGGATCCATTGGTACATCCATGAGTGCTAAGACAGGATATTTGTTTAAAAGGTTAAAATATTTTTCTTTAAATTTTTCGTGTACTTCATGAAGTTGACCGCGCACATAATTACCTAATCGGTGTTTCCATTCCCAATCAAATTGCAAACGCTCTATTCGTTTTGCATCTTCAACTTTTCTTTCTATTGCGGCAAGTTTTCGAGCTGACTCTTCTTGAAGGTCTCCTTCAAGGTATTCCAATCCAGCAGCTTCAAGAGCTTGAGCTTTCCAAGCTTCATACTCTTCCATAAGAGGAGCTCGAACCTCGGCAAATTGCTCTTCTAGATCAATCTCTCTTTGCTCTAAATCAATTCCAACTTTCTGCCAAAACTCTGCTTCTTTTATCATTAGAGCGTGGGAAAAAAGCCCGTTGGCCATATCTACTTCGTGTGGAGTGAGTGGTGGAAGGTCAGGAATTCGCGGTGCATCTTCATAATCGGCTGCGAAGAATTCGAAGTGGTGGCTAGGGCGAGGATTCATTCGGTGATGAATCTCACTTTCTCTACGAATTACTGCATATTGATCACTTCTAAAGCGAGGGCGAGATAAAGCGGCATAAATTCTCATCTCTTGATAGGCCATAACGATATCGTCAATACCGCGGTCCATGCGACTTTCTTCACCGGTTTTACCATTGTGATGACCCCAAATAAGAGGGGCGCATAGTTCGTAATTCTGCCTCATAAAATCAAACTGGTTAGTCTTATCCAAACAAGGAATACGTTCCCTTAACCAATCTTCATTTGCCTTCATAAAGCCGTAGTAGGCCGTTCTCAAGGCTCTGAGATAGCCCATTTTCTTTTCTTTGATTTGTTTTTTGAGCTCTAAAACTCTAGCAGCGATGGTCGCGTATTCTGGTGTGGAGAAGAAATAAGGGTCTGTAGAAGTGTCTATTTTTTCAATGAGTTCATCATATTCAACGAGAACTTCCCAACGCTGACTCTCAGGAGTATCGACAGTAACTCCTGTGTCTACTTCAGCTGGAGCGATGTCTTCATCCACTTCCGCGTAAGCAGGGTTAAGTGAAACAAACACTGTTAGAACAAATAAAGCAGTGAGTGCTTTAAAAACTAAAGCTCTCAAAAATTGTCCTAGAATAGTTAAAAAATAAACAGTGCTCATCACTTACATTTTTTGCAAGCCATGTACCATTTACATTCCTATAAAGTTGGCTAAGAGTGCTTTATGATTGAGGAAATAGTTTTAAACTAGACTTGCAATTTAGTGGTTCTGTTTTGGGACCAAATTTGGGGAAGACCGAATACAAATTAAACATCCAATATTTTGAAATGACTAATTTATGACAGTCGCTATCTGTAATTTATGAGACTTGAGGTCTGATAATTTAAATCGAAAACTCAGAAGTAGATTGATGTTTTTAAATAAAAAAACTCCCTAGCTATAAAAACTAGGGAGTTAAGAATTTCTTTATTAATGAGTAGTTTTAAAAATTACTCAACACCGTTAGAACCAGCAGAAGTTCCACCGTTGTTACCGCAAGCAGAGATCATTCCATCAAGAACGCTATCTACTGCATCACCTTTTTCTGCTTTGATTGCAGAGTTAAGTGCAGAAGCTAATTGGTCAGCAGAGTTAGCGTTAGACTTTACAACTGCAGAGAAGATCAAGTTAGCTTGGTCGATTGAACCTTCGTTCCAAGTGTTACCAGCGATAATACCGTTATCAGCTGTGTTAGTTACGAAAGCCATTAAAGCTTGAAGCTCTTTAGAAACAGTGTTTCCAGAGCTAGCTTCACTAACCATGTCTGCGTTCATAGCAGGAACATTTTTAGTAAGGGCCATAAGACCAACGATGTTTCCAAGAAGCTCAGCTCTTTTAGCGTCTAACTTGTCAGCATCTTTTAATTGATCAGAGATGTTGTTAAGAGCAGCAAGAACGTCAGAGTTCTTTTCTACTGCAGCAACAAGATCAGTTTCGATGTTACCGTTAGCAGCTTGGAAAGCAGCAGCAGCAGCTGGAGCAGCAACGATTGCAGTTAGAGCAGCGTTAACTCCCTGAGCAGCTGATCCACCAGCAGCGTTAAGAGCGGCTTGTCCTGCAGCTGATTGAGCCATAGATTGAGCAGGCACATACATAAGAGCAGCAGCAAATACCATTACAAGAAATTTTTTCATTTAAATCCTCCAAAAAAAAATGTAGTGCCCACATTTGTAGGCTATTACTTCGAATTTCTTCGTACGGGGGTTTTGATTTCACTATTTATGCCATGCATCATAACTGTGTAAGGCGTCTCATTTTGAGCCAGGCCCAATAATGGGGGTAAACAGGGCCAATAATTGGTCTAGGTGACAATTTAGGGTCATTTTTGCGGCTAGAATCTTCTTAAAATCGACTTGAAATCGCAGTTAATTGTATTTGAGCTGAACTCCAGAGGGGTAAAAGATTCCCAAGTATCTAAAAATACGGGACTTTTTTGTAACTACTGCTGTTTATAGATCTCAACCTTCTCTATTATAATAGGACGGATGGGTCGTTCCAGGGCATTAACCTCAACATTTGCGATCTTATTGACCACATCTTGGTTCTCAATGATGGTCCCGAAGACCGTAAAACCGTTATTGAGGTCTGGTCGTGGAATCGCATTTATAAAGAGTTGGCTACCACTGGTATTGGGGCCGTAGTTGGCGTAGGCCAACTGATAAGGCTTATCAAAACTAAGCCCATTTTCTAATTCATCTTGAATCTGAAACCCAGGTCCACCGGTTCCGTTGCCAAAAGGGCATCCAGTATGAAGAGTGCTTTTTCCACTAATTTTATGAAAAATCAGTCCATCGTAGAAAGGTCTTCGAACTTTTTTTCCGGAGATTTCAGTGAAGACTTTGGTTCCCATGGAAAGGCCAATGAAATTCGCCACCGACTGAGGAGCTTGGCGACCCCATAGTCTTACAACAAAGGTTCCTAAGTTCGTGGTGAATCTAGCGTAGAGATTGTTTTCGGAAAGTTCCGATAAATACGGGTTAGTGATGTCTTTTCGCGTATTTGATGTTTCGGGCTGATTATTATCACTTGGCGGTGGCGGCGTATCGGGAAGAGGAGGCGGTACATCTACAGGTGGAGGTGGCGCAGGGGCATTTTGATCTCCACCATTATCAACCGAAATGTCTTGTGGTTCTCCATCTCCATCTCCATCAGCTGGGGGAAGAAGATCCGTAGGTGGAGGAGGTATGTCATTCTGTGCAATGGTGTAGACCTCACCAGTTGTTCCATACAAACTGGGTGTAAAAATAAAGGCACAAAATAAACTTATGAGAAATCGGTTGAGCATCTCTATTAGATTATACGGATTGTCTCATTTGGAAAACGACCTTCGTAAGATCAAAGGACGAAGGTCATAAGAATTGCTAAAGAAATTCAAACTCTAAAACTTTAGGCCGTCAGACTTTTATCCCAATTGCCTACTTACGTGGAGACCACTTCGGAGCAAAATAGTCATTGGTATCAAAAGTGATTCGCCTCTCGTTAGTGCCGTCAGCATTCACTATATATAATTGATAGTAACCGCTGCGGTTTGAAGCAAACATGATATGTCGTCCATCAGGTGAAAAAGTCGGTCCTTCATTATCTGACCAAGTCCCATCTTTCTTGCGTGCAGAAGTTAAACGAACCATATTAGTGCCGTTTACATCCATCATAAAGATATCGAACTTTCCTTTGTCGTGACCTGCAAAAGCGATTTTCTGTCCATCGGGAGAAAATGTTGGAGTAGAGTTGTATCGACCCGCATAGGTGAGTCTCTTAACGTTACTGCCTGTCGCATTCATTATATAGAGCATAGGTTTACCACTGCGATCCGAAGAAAAAACAACTCTTCGTCCATCAGGGCTAATATCAGGTTCCACATTCATGGCTCCTCTTGGACCTCGGGTAATAGCTCGAATGCTCTTTCCGTCTTTGGACATCCGATAAATATCTGAAACACCAGTTTTAGAAATTCTAAGTAGCATATTGCTCATATCTGGAAAGAACACGGCACCAGAATTAATACCTTTTCGATAAGACACCAACCATCTCTTGGCTGTGTTTAAATCGTATCTGTATAAGTCGGCATTACGAGTTCTCGATTTTTTGTGATAAGAAAATGCCGTATAAACGATCGACTTTCCATCTGGAGACCAGTTCGGAGAAAAAGCAATACTTCTGTGATTCGTAACTTGAACAGCGTTCTGGCCATCCCAGTCCATTACAAAAATTTCTTTCTCACCTCTTCGAGTAGTTCGGCCAACCACAATCTTAGAATCAAAGATTCCTTTCTTTCCTGTTAAGCGCTCTACAACTTCATTACAAAACCTATGTGCAATGGCTCGAACATCTCTAGTTTTTCCTTCATAGGTTTTAGCAAAAACCGTTTGTGCTTTAGGAACGTAGTATAAATAGGCCTCAACTGTGACTTTGTTTCCGACAACCTTATAGCCTGCACGGATTAAAAATTCGGTTCCAAGAGGTTTCCATTTTGAAAAATCAAAACCATTTGGAGCAGAGCCCTTTGGTCGTAAAGCAGTTTTCGCAGTTTGCTCAAGAAATGCTTCTTGAGGAATAAATCTAAAATAAGAACTAACGCTTAGGTTGTTGAAAACGGTATTAAAAAGTTCTTTTCCGACTTTGAGTTGATTTCTTCCTTTCGAAGATCCGAGGTATTGAAAAGGAGGAAGGGCAACTAAACTCTTTTTTAGATTTGCTGAGCCGACATTAATAAATAGTCCGCCTTGCTTATTCTGAGAATATGCAGTTCCACTAGTCAGTATAGCTAAGGCAAAAATCAAAATTAATGGTAAACGTTTCATTTTTTCACCCCTAATCAGGAAATCTTAGTTCTAATCCATCTACAGCAAGTAAATCTTTAAACTTGCCTGGCGGAATTGGAAAAGGTGATGCTTTCTTCACAGACTCTAGCACCTTTTGATCGAAAATTGTATTGTTAGAAGATTGAGTTAGTTTGGTAGATGTCACAAATCCTCTTTTGTCTAGGAAGATTATGACTCTCGCTTTTAGATTGGAACTTGCTAGCCATTCGGGAAGGTTCCAATACTTTTTTACGTGATCATCAACCGTATCTAAGTACTGATCGTGTTGTAGTTTGTTTAATCCTGTCAGAGATGTGCCAGGGCTAACAATATTTCCTTTGTATTCTAGTTTTTCGATGGGTTTAAATTCAGGTTGCTGTGCAGCCACACTTTCCTTTTTATTAGAAGAGCTTTTAACATTCTTAAGTTTATCAAAAGCGCTACTTTGAGCCGTTTTAAAACTTTTTGGTTTATTAGGTTTCTTTGCGGTTTTCTCAGCTTTTGGTTTAGGTGTGGCCACGGGTTTAGGAGTTGGCTTTGGAGTTTCCTTTTGCTGCTTTTTTATTTTTTCCAGTTCAGAGATCACTTTATCCGGTAGGTCCACGATATCTACCCGAATCGCTCTCTCATAAGGGATTGTCTCTGAGGGGAACAATAGAATTTTAACTGTCAATAAGAGAAATAGAATTCCATGGATTGTGAGAGAAATAAAGAAAGCTGTCTTATACTCGTCTTTACCCAGATTGTAGTTTTCTGCTCTCGAATCCATCACAACCACACCCGATTACTTTGGAAGAGTGATTAAACTAATGTTTAAAATTCCAGCTGCTCGTATTTCACCCATGGTTTGGGCAACATAACCGTAATCGACACTTTTATCTGCCTGAAGATAAACCTGCTTATTTTTTCTTACCTGAAAAATAGCTTTCAACTTATTTCTCAGTTTATCAACATTGACCGGTGTCTCTCCGATATAGAGTTTTCTATTTTTCTTGATAACTAAAACAAAGGGTTCATCAGTTGTTTCAACGCCTGAATTGGCTGTTTCAGGAAGGTCCACATCAAGCCCTTGTTGCATCATTGGAGCCGTGACCATAAAAATAATAAGCAAAACAAGCATGACGTCTACAAGTGGAGTCACATTGATATCACTTAAAGCCATTCGGCTGCGTGGTCCATTTGAATTACCAGACATTCCCACAGTTCTAGTCCTCTCTAAAAAAGTTTCTTTTAGCGATATTTAGAAAGTCGGAAGAAAAGTTGCTCATAAAAATTTCGCGACGGCGAACTTGAGCGATAAAGTGATTGTATGCGACCACAGCAGGTATCGCAGCAAATAGTCCAACGGCCGTTGCAAAGAGTGCTTCAGAAATACCTGGTGCGACTGTCGCTAGGCTTGCTGACCCCGCATTATAAATATCTCGGAATGAATTCATAATTCCAATAACCGTTCCTAGTAAGCCAATAAAAGGCGATGTACTACCAATTGTTGCAAGGAAACCAAGTCTTGTTTCAAGGGCATCAATCTCTTTATCAGTTGCTTTTCTCAATGATCTTTCCAAATTATCGAGACCAAAAAGCTGAGGCATTTCTTTGGATTCAGGGGATACCTTAACTGATTCTGCAATTCTTTGAAGTTCAAGGTAACCTGCTTTAAAAATTCTAGCGATTGAGCTACTAGGAAATTGATCAACAGAATCAAACACACTTTGAAGGTTTTTGGCTTTCCAAAATTTATCTTCAAAAACAAGATCAGCTTCTTCGATATCACCGAGTTGTTTTCGTTTCGTAATCATAATGGCCCAAGAAAGAACCGAGAACACGATCAGTGAAAGTAATAATAGTTGAACAACGATACCTGCTTGCATGATGTCTGAAAGAAGGCTCGATTCGACGGCGACTTTAGCGGTTTGGGTCTGTGCCCATGCGTTTTCTATAAACATAATTAACAAGGCTAAATCGTTCGAGCAGAAACAACAATGAATATCTATATATTGCTTAAATTTTTACTTTGTAAAAACAAAACAAAAATCTTTTACATGGAGCTTTCAAAAATTGTCACTATTTCGCTAGGATTCTTAGTTGTAAATCCATCAATACCTTTATCTATAAGCTCCTTTGCTGTCTTTACGGAGCTCACTCCTTCAACAAAGATAAGCTTTTTCTGGCGATGAATTTCGATCACCGTAGAAGGCTTTACACTTATTTTTTCAGCGAACCGCGGATCGAAAACCACGAAATCATTTTTAAGTCGTCCCAAGGACTCTAAACCGTAGGAATCAAGGAGAAGGAATTGGGTGAGTTTTGCCTGACCAACACTGAAAACTAAAGAAGGATTAATTTTGCGAAGGTCCCGAAGAAACCCATCGTGGCGACTGAATACGAAAACACGGTCTTGATACTGGTTGGCTTTAAGCCATTTATTAAAAGACTCGGCATCTCCACGATCATAGGTTTCAACGAAAAAAGCCACAGGCCCTTTGAACTCAGATTTTGCCAGCTCATCTAGTGAAAAGCCTTTGAGGATCCCTTTGGTGAGCATTACATTCAGCTCATCTGACTCTAAGTTCCTAAAATTATTATCTTTTTGAACCTTTGTAGCCTCAAAGAGATACCATTTATCGTCTTTTGAAAGATAAACGTGACCGCTGGGTACGAGATGGGGGGATTTATTAGAGAGTTTTATAAAAGATTGGATGGAATAGGGGTTGATATCATCGCCAAACCAGCCACCATGGCTAAAAACCAGGGGTTTTTTGAGTTCCATCAAGGGGTGGGCAGTTTGGGAGTAGCTTTGTGATAGCCCATACTGTCTCAATCCAAACCAGGCTAAAAAAAGCGTAATTAAACTAAGTGAAATCATCATTACAAAATTCTTTAAAATCGAGAGCATTTTTTTAAACCACCGTAATCTCACAAGAAAACAAAAATAAAAAAAAGTTCATAAAGTCTTGAACCACGCTAAAAAAAGACGTATTATAATTGACGATCATTTGGCTTTCGTTTATCTATCACTAACTAAAGCCAGACCAGTGTTTTTGCTACGCATTAATAACCAGTGAGGTTTGCTATGAACAAAATTAATCGCAAGGTCGAATACGCACTTATTGCCCTTAAGCATATGAGCTCAAAGAGACCTGGTGAACTTACAACAGTTAAAGAAATTTGCAACGCTTATGGATGCCCTTTCGACGCAACTTCGAGAGTTATGCAGGTTTTAGCCCATAAGAAGTTCTTAAAGTCTGAACAAGGTGCCCATGGCGGATATCAGATTTTAAAAGATTTAGGTAAGGTCTCTATGTACGACTTAATCGAGTCGATTGTTGGACCTGTTGGAATTGCGAAGTGTTTACAAAACGAACAGCACTCCTGTGATTTAGCAGTTGGCTGTAATATCATTTCGCCAATCAATCATTTGAACGATCAAATCATAGAATTCTACAGAGGGATCAACATCCACTCGTTGTTAGCAGTAGATAATGTTGAGTGCTTGGGACAAAAGCCATCAATCGAAACTCCTGCTTTGGAAGTTCAAGGACAAGCTTCTCAAAACGAACTGGCATACGCTAAGTAGGATTAATTTAGATATTGGAGTGAGACGTGGAAATAAAGTCCAACACGGCCCCAGATGAAATTGATAAAGAGTACAAGTACGGGTTTTCCACAGAGTTAGAAACAGAAACTCTCGGGAAGGGCTTGAACGAAGATGTCATTAGGCTCATTTCTGAAAAGAAAAATGAGCCTGAGTGGATGTTGGAATATCGTCTCAAAGCATTTGCTCATTGGAAGACTCTTAAAGAGCCAGAGTGGGCCAATCTCAATTATCCAAAAATTGATTACCAAGATATTAGCTACTTCTCTGCTCCTAAAAATAGGTCAGCAGAAGACAAGCCTAAGAGTATTGAAGATCTAGATCCTGAGCTTCTTAAAACTTTTGAGAAATTAGGAATCCCATTAAGTGAACAGAAGAGAATCACAGGTGTAGCTGTTGATGCTGTTTTCGACAGCGTATCGATTGCTACCACTCACAAAGAGCAGCTTGAAGAAGTTGGAGTTGTGTTTTGTTCTATTTCTGAAGCTATGAGAGATCATCCAGAATTAGTAAAAAAATACTTAGGCACCGTGGTTCCATATAAAGACAATTTTTTTGCAGCTCTAAATGCAGCTGTGTTTACGGACGGATCATTCGTTTACATTCCAAAGGGTGTGACTTGCCCGCTTGATCTTTCGACTTATTTTAGAATCAATGCTGAAGAAACTGGTCAGTTTGAAAGAACTTTGATCGTGGCAGATGACAATAGTTACGTAAACTACCTTGAAGGTTGTACGGCGCCAATGCGAGATGAGAATCAACTTCACGCAGCTGTGGTTGAGTTAGTCGCTCTTGAAGATGCTGAAATTAAATACTCCACTGTTCAAAACTGGTATACCGGTGATAAAGACGGAAAAGGTGGAATCTATAATTTCGTTACTAAACGCGGAAAATGTGTTGGCCGTAACTCTAAAATTTCTTGGACTCAGATTGAGTCAGGTTCGGCTATAACTTGGAAATATCCAAGTTGTATTCTTCAAGGTGAAAACTCTCAAGGTGCTTTTTATTCGGTAGCTCTTACTCATGATCATATGCAAGCTGATACGGGTACTAAGATGATCCATGTTGGTAAAAACACCAAGAGCACGATCATCTCCAAGGGTATTTCGACGGATTTTTCTAAAAACAGTTATAGAGGGCAGGTTAAAATTATGCCTTCGGCAACCAATGCAAGAAATTACTCACAATGTGATTCCATGTTGGTTGGTGATAAGTGTTCAGCTAACACTTATCCCTATCTAGAAGTTAAAAACAAAACAGCGACGATTGAGCACGAAGCTTCAACGTCTCGAATATCAGAAGACCAACTTTTCTACCTCCAATCGAGAGGTATGGACTTGGAATCTGCTATTTCCACTTTAGTGAATGGATTCTGTAAGGAAGTTTTTAAGGAGCTACCTTTGGAGTTTTCAGTGGAAGCCGTAAAACTCATTGAAATGAAACTCGAAAATAGTATCGGTTAAAGGAGAAGACGTGTTAGAAGTTAAAAATCTCCACGCAAGTGTCGACGAGAAACCAGTCTTAAAAGGACTTAATTTATCTGTAAAGCCTGGTGAAGTTCACGCCATCATGGGCCCAAATGGCTCCGGTAAAAGCACCCTTTCAAAGGTAATTGCTGGTCACCCCGCATATGAAGTCACTGACGGGGAAGTCCTTTACGATATCAATTTTGAAATGAAAAACCTTCTGGATTTCGAACCTGATGAAAGAGCTAAAGAAGGTATCTTTATGGCCTTTCAATATCCTGTTGAAGTGCCTGGTGTAACAAATAGAAGTTTTTTACATACATCATTTAATTCTATCGTGAAGCACCAGGGTAGCGCTGAGATGAGTGAAGAAGATTTTGATAAGCTTCTTCATAACAAAGCAAAACTTGTAGAGATGAAAGAAGACTTCTTAGATCGTCCAGTAAATGTTGGGTTTTCTGGAGGGGAGAAGAAGAGAAATGAAATCCTTCAGATGGCTGTACTTGCTCCACGAGTTGCTTTCCTAGATGAAACTGATTCTGGACTAGATATCGATGCACTTAAAATAGTTGCTGATGGTGTTAACAAACTTAAAAGTTCTGAAAATGCCATAGTTCTTATCACTCATTACCAAAGACTACTTGATTATATCGTTCCAGATTATGTCCACGTTCTTGCCGATGGAAAAATTGTAGAAACTGGCGATAAGAGTTTAGCTTTAAAGCTTGAAGAAAAAGGTTACGACTGGTTGGTGCACTAATCATGACGGGTAAATTACTAGATCAATCTAGATTCAGACAGACAAACAACACAACAGTGTATGCCGATTTGAATAAGCAAATTGAGGCGGCACGGGCCTATGTTAATACCCACGGATTGCCTACAAGAAAAGATGAGGCCTACAAATATACGAATATTGAGTTTTTAAAGGATTTGGAACTTGAGTGGAGTGAGCAAAAGACAAACTCTAAGAGTCAGTTTGATCACTTTTGTTTAGTTGAAAACGGCAACTTCGATCAGCAACAATCTCTCCCAGAAAATCTTGAGTTGTATTCCATTAGTCAGCTAAAAGATTGGCCAGATAAGATAAAAAGTGAGTTTCACAATCTCTTTTTAAAAGAAGATGTTTCTTTTGAAGATACTATCGATGCTCTAAATTATTCTGACCTAGAAAATGGTGTATTCCTGCGCGTGGCCCGTGGCAAATCGGTTAATGCTCCATTGCATTTACTTTTTACCGACCAGGGAATGGCTGGCGATAAATTTCTTATCTCTAACTTCAAAGTTTATATCAGTGTCGAGGAGAGTGCTGAGTTTACATTGATTCAGGAGTACAGCTCGTCCCATAACCTTTACAGAAACAATAAGACTGAAGTTAAAGTGGCAAAAAATGCTCGATTTAATCATATGTCTCTACAGTGGGATGGTGATAGCTCAGTGAGTTTTTATACAACTCACATTACTCAAGAGCGTGATTCCTTTGTTCACAATCAATGCTTAAGTTTGGGCTCAAAGTTATCTAGAAATAATGTGGTTTCTAATATTGTCGGTGAGAATTGTGATATTGAGTTGTTTGGAAGTTACCTTTTGTCTGAAAAACAACACTCTGACCATAACACAAAAATCAATCATATTATCGGACACAGCAGATCTAACCAGATTTATAAAGGCTTATTAGATGATCAATCTAGGGCTGTTATGAACGGAAAAGTTTATATCGAACAAGATGCACAGAAGACGGACTCTTCTCAGCTCAATAAAAATCTAGTTCTAACAGAAAAGGCAGCTGTTGATACAAAGCCTGAGCTCGAAGTATATGCAGATGATGTAAAGGCAGCTCACGGGGCCACAGTGGGTCAGCTGGATAAAGATGAGATTTTCTACTTTAGAAGCCGCGCAATCGATGAGAAAACTGCAAATAAGATGATCAGTGAAGGTTTCATAAAAGAATTAGCATTTATGTTTCCAAATGAAAAAGTTAAAGAATATGCTCTCGCAGCTGTTGATCAAAAGATTTCCTCAATGAATATGGGATCAGTTGATGAGTAATTTTGGTGATAAGGTTAAAGCAGAGTTTCCTTCCATGGAGCTTCAGGTTCATGGAAAGAGACTAGTCTACCTAGACAGTGCTGCTTCAGCATTAAAACCAAAGACAGTAATTGATAGAATTAATCAGTACTATAGTTATGAGTCTTCTAATGTTCA
>CAZFYV010000060.1:0-15037 GCA_964523195.1 uncultured Pseudobdellovibrionaceae bacterium | reverse complement strand
ATATACAAAGACAAACAAGTTCGAGTTCTCAAGCCTTCTGAAAAACCGGAAGATAAAACTGAGCCGGGACCGCAATCAGGAATTTTCGACTTTTCTAGAGTTCACCTGGAGGTGGATCCTCCCAGTGAATGGCGACAGATGTTACGTGAAGCTTGGCGTTTGCAGAGAGATCACTTTTGGGACCCAGATAAATTTGAAGTGGATTGGGACTCTGTTTATCGAAAATACGAGCCTATTTGTGGTCGCTTGTCTTCGAGGCGGGAGCTCAATGATTTGCTTTGGGAAATGCAAGGTGAGCTAGGAGCATCCCACGCCTACGCCTCAGGTGGCGAGGTTCGCTATGGACCTTATTTTTCTCAAGCCTATTTGGGTGCAAGTATCAAGTGGAATGGGCAAGCTAAGAAGTTTCAGATACAAAATATCTATCGAGGACAATCTTGGGTTAAAGAGGATTCCTCACCTTTAATGCAACCAGGAGTGATCGCCAATGAGGGTGACTTTATAGTTGAAATCAACAGTCGACCTTTGAGTTTAGAGCACTCAATATCCCATGCTCTTAGTACGCTCGGAAGAAAAAGTTTCAGGATTGGAATTCAAACTGAAGAAGGTGAAATTCGGCGCTATACGATTCGCGGGCTTGATTCTGAAAAGGGAGTACTTTATCGGCAATGGGTAAATGCAAATCGTGAGTTTGTTCATAAGCAGTCGGGTGGCAAAATTGGGTATATCCATATTCCTGATATGGGCGTTCGAGGTTATTCAGAGTTTCATAAATATTTTCTGACTGAATTGTACAAAGAAGGATTGATTGTAGATGTAAGGTTCAACGGTGGAGGTCATGTCTCGGGGTTGCTTTTAGAAAAACTTGCTCGTGAGAGAATTGCATATTGTAAAACCAGATGGTCTGGAGTTCACCCTTATCCGGATGCTTCTCCTGATGGCCCTATGGTCGCTTTGACCAATGAGTTTGCTGGATCGGATGGAGATATATTTTCTCACAGCTTCAAGTTAATGAAGCTAGGGCCTCTTCTCGGCAAGAGAACATGGGGAGGAGTGATTGGTATATGGCCTCCTTATGATTTAATGGATGGTGGTCAAACCACCCAACCTGAATTTGCCTTTTGGTTTAAAGACGTTGGCTGGAAGGTAGAGAATTATGGGACAGATCCCGATATTGAGGTAGAAAATCTTCCGAGCCATGAAAGTAAAGGTATTGATAACCAGCTGCAAGCAGCTCTGGATAAAGTCTTGGAGTTGCACAAAGAGAACCCTCCTCAGCAACCTAGTTTTTAGCTTGATGCAGGACATTTTTGCTGCAAAGGCTACCGGGATTAGGTACTTTAATGAATATATCAACATGGGCTAGAAAGCTTTAGAGGTAGCATATTATGGAAAAGATCACTCAGGTATTTGCAAATATGGTAGCGAAAGAAAACGGAGCGAAACGTTTTACTCTTCTCGTGGCACTACTGTTGGTGGGAGTCGTATTTAGGCTAATTCCTCTCCCCAGCAATTTTAGTCCTATGATTGCAATTGCTCTTTTTGCAGGTGCTGTTTTCAATAATAAATCTCTCGGGGCAGTATTACCCATAATCATTATGGCTCTTTCTGACCTGGTTCTTGGTTTCCACGGCTTATTGCTTTTTGTTTACGGAGCGATGGCTGGGATCAGTGTGTTTGGAGCATGGTCGATGAAGAAGTGGGGAGTTAAGTCTTGGCTTGCGGGAAGCCTTGGTGGATCCTTGGCCTTTTTTCTAGTTACCAACTTTGGCGTATGGCTCACTAGCGTGACCTATGCAAAAACTTTCCATGGTTTAATTACGTGTTATATTGCTGGTTTGCCTTTTATGCAAAATACGATAATTAGTACATTGGCGTTTAGCTTTGTCATTTTTAATGTATGGCATTTAGTTAATGCTAAGGTACTAAAGCCTGCTCAAAGTGGGCTTTAATCTCGAAAGAGCGTATAGAGAAGGAAATCAGTTCAAATGGCTGATAAAAACGACAAATACGATGAGAACGTGAAGGGCAAGTACTATGTCGATCGCAGCTGTATAGCCTGCGATGCCTGTGTCATTGCGGCTCCAGACCACTTTGGAATGGACGAAGATGACGGTCATGCATTTGTCACTAAACAGCCAGGATCATCAGAGGAAGAAGAGCTTTGCCAAGAAGCTCTCGAAGGCTGTCCTGTTGAAGCTATTGGCGAGGATGGAGAAGGGGAATAATCTAATCCACTGACCTTGACTGATTCAAAAGAAACCTCATATTTAAAGTAACTACGCGCTAAAAATCCCAGTAAAATCAAATATTTAAGTCAATTCTCGAGCTTGACATCTTTGTCGTCGAACACATCTTTAGGTTATCAAACAAGAACTTAAGGAGGTTCAAGATGAATAAAGCAGTAAACATTTGGAATCGAAGACATCCATCTTTTGATGCCTTTTTTGATTTCGATAAACTTTTTGAAGACTTCTCTCATGGCTCAATTAGTCAGCAGTCCAAAGCTTTACGAATGGAAGCAAGAGTGAAGGAAACCGAGGACGCCTTTTTGGTCAGCATGGATATGCCTGGAGTGAAGTCTGAAGATCTTAATATAGAGGTTAAGGACAACGTTCTAAGTGTAAAGGCTGAGAGACATGATAGAAAAACGGAAGGTGAGTCTGTGAGCGAGAGTCAGTTTACTTACCAGCGGCAGTGGTCATTGCCGGAAGAAATTGACCAAGAGCAATTGGAAGCTCACCTAGAACATGGAGTTCTAAATCTTGCTCTCCCCAAAAAGGAGCCAGTAAAGGCCAAAACAATTAATATTAAAGAGGGTGGTGGACCTTTTCTAAAACGTCAAAATAAGGTGTTTCTAACCTAGGAGTTTACCCCTCCCAATAACCCTCTTCCCGTGACGAGCTGCCCGGCTTCCTAAGCCGGGTTTTTTTTGTTAATTCCTGAAGAATTTACCCATATCTAAGGTTTATGGTACAATCTGGATTGCATTCTCCTGTATTGCCGCGCATTATATAAGCGCTCAGGGGGTAATAGACGAGTCCTTTATGAGGTGTGACTGTGGCAAATTCTAGAAATCAAAAGACTCAAGAAGATTTGGATCTAAAGGAGCTCAAGAAGAATCGAGCTGGACACCCTGTTGAATTTTTGAATCGCGAAATTTCGTGGCTTGAGTTCAACCGGCGAGTTTTGCATGAAGCTCGAGATGAAAGAACTCCGCTTCTGGAGCGCCTACGTTTTCTTTCCATTTTTTCATCGAACCTGGATGAGTTTTTTATGAAACGAGTTGGTGGTTTGAAAAGGCAGGTGAGCTTTGGAATTCGCAACTTAAGTTTAGATGGAATGACCGCAGGCAAGCAACTTAAAGCCATTGAAAAGGCGGTGATACCTCTTCAAAAAGAGCAAGCACAGATTTTTAAAGACCTAGTTAATCCAGCTCTGAGAGCCGAAAATATTCTAATGTTAAAGTGGAAAGAGTTAACTCCACAGGAAAGAGAAGAGGCTAAGCAATATTTTAGGTCCCATGTCTTTCCGGTTTTGACTCCACTTGCGGTTGACCCTGGTCACCCATTTCCGTTTATCTCGAATTTATCAACGTCTCTTGCCATAACCTTGCGACATCCAGAGCGAGATGAAAAACTCTTTGCTCGAGTTAAGGTTCCGAAAATTTTCCCTCAATGGGTGCGTTTAAGTATAGATGGTGATGATTACCGGTTTGTTTCTCTAATCGATCTAATTGTTCATAATTTAGATGATCTGTTTCCTTCAATGAAAGTTTTGAGTGTAATGCCTTTTCGAATTACACGAAACGCTGACATTGAAAGGGATGAAGAGGATGCTGAAGATCTTCTTGAAATGATCGCTGAAGAATTAAAGCAGAGAAGGTTTGCCAATTGTGTTCGATTAGAGCACGGGCCTAATCCAGACAAATGGATGTTAAATCTCTTGAAAGATGAACTTAAATTGCATCCTGGAGATATTTACGAGGTTGATGAGCTTCTTGACTATACTGATGTAAAGCCAATTCTTGAATTAGGATTGTCACATCTTGAATATGAACCTTGGTCTCCAATGACTCCGATCTCTCTTATAGAAGAGGGGCCAATGTTTCCGGTCATTCAGCAACATGATGTTTTGGTTCATCATCCATATGAGAGTTTTTCCCATTCTGTAGAGCGATTCATTCAAAATGCAGTGGAAGATCCAAAGGTCCTTGCTATAAAGATGACGCTTTACCGAACAGGAGATAATAGTCGAATTGTTCCTCTACTTATCCGAGCCGCAGATGAGGGCAAGCAAGTTGTTGTACTTGTCGAGCTGAAAGCTCGATTTGACGAAGAGAGAAATATTCAATGGGCTCAAGAACTGGAAAACTCGGGAGTCCATGTTGTTTATGGGGTTGTTGGCCTCAAGACCCATTCAAAAACTCTTCTAGTGTTGCGAGAAGGTGATCAGGGTGTAGAGCCTTTCGTTCATATAGGCACGGGGAATTACCATAGAGGAACGGCGAAATTGTATACTGACTTTGGCTTGTTTACTCGAGATCCAGAAATTACGAATGAGGTTGTCGAGTTATTTCACTATCTCACGGGTCGTTCAAGAAAAAGTGATTATAAAAGTTTATTAGTCGCTCCGATTAATATGAAGGACAGATTTTTAGCAATGATCGAAAGAGAAATTCAGCATGTCAAAGATGGGCTGCCAGGTAGAATCGTTGCTAAATTTAACAGTCTTGAAGATTCTGATATTATTCGAGCTCTTTATAAAGCCTCTCAAGGGGGTGTAAAAATTGATCTAATCGTCAGAGGCTTTTGTTGCCTTAGACCTGGCGTAAAAGGGATGAGTGAGAATATTAAAGTGAGATCAATAATTGGACGCTTTTTGGAGCACTCTCGAGTTTTCCATTTTGGAAATGGTAAGTCGGACCCATTAGAGGGTGACTATTTTATAGGGTCCGCCGATTGGATGTTTAGGAATCTTCACGGAAGAGTTGAAGTTATTACTCCTATTAGGGATAAGTACCTAAAACAAAAAGTAAGAGAGTCGTTGGATATACACCTCAATGACGGTCGTCAGTCTTGGATCATGGATGAAAATGGACATTACGTTCAGTTGAATGAGCCTAAGGCCGTTGGAACCCATGAAGCTTTAATGAAAATTTCCAAGAAAGTAAACACGTCTAATGTCGTTGAAGGTGACAAAACTCAATGACTCTAATTCTACTGAGACATGGTATCGCCATGGATCGAACCGTATTCGCCTCTAAAAACTCTAATGATGATGAGCGCCCACTTACAGAAAAAGGGCGCTATCGTATGGCCAAAGGCGCTCGCGGCTTAAAGTTCTTGGTTTCCGATATAGACTTAATTGTTACGAGTCCATTGCTGAGAGCTAAACAGACTGCAGAGTACCTCTATGACCATTACCCCGAGGCCGAGCGAGTTGAGTGCCCTTTTATTCGTCCTGAATCCAGTTGTAATCAATTTATCCCTTGGGTGCTGGATAAAGATCTCGACGAAGATTCTGTGGTTTGCTTGGTTGGTCATGAGCCAAATATAGGATTTCTGGCAGGGTATTTACTGACAGGCCAAGAGGCATCTTTTTTTGAGTTTAAAAAAGGTGGAGCATGTTGTCTGAATTTCTTTTCGAAACTGCAGCCAGGGCAATCTCAACTAGTCTGGCATTTAATGCCGAAGCAACTTCGTAGAATTGGAGATCAAGAATTTAAGAGAGAATTAAATTCTTGAAGCTCTCCGGAGTCATCTTTGCGGTCATACAGGTTGAATCCCTCGTAAAGTAAACCTTCCTTTAAGCCCACATTTGGCAGGCAAAGTTTTTTGGCGCCCATTTTTCGCAGCAATCTATGGGTCACGCAAAGGGCTGGGAAAATAACATCGGCTCGATCGGGCCTTAATCTCAAATATTGAACACGGTCTTTTATGCTCATGTTTTTGATATGGTTTAAGATCTCTTCGACTTCTTCAGTGAAAATTTCATAAAATGAAGGCTTTTTAAGGAGCACGACTCGTAGCCTGCCCATGCACTCCATGTTTCCACCGGTACCAACTGCGATTTCTATTGGCAATGTTGGAGCTTTTTCATCGACATATTTAAAGACTTTGTCCATCTCATGATCGAGGAAGTCTTCCAAATGGGATTCGTTCCAGTCGTTTTCATTAATAATTTGTAGAAGTCTAACTGTCCCCAGTGGAAAGCTCTGTCTGTTTTTGAGAACTGAAGACTCAGAAAAGCCAACCTCCACAGATCCGCCACCAATATCTATGAGTCCAATAGCGCCCAACTCGTTGTTTATTTTTGACTGAATTGCACAGTGAACAAGCTCAGCTTCTCGGCTTCCACCAATAGCTTTTAAATCTATTCCAGTCGCTATTTTTATTTCCGTGCAGACCTTTCCGCCATTGGATGCTTCACGAAGGGCCGAGGTTCCTACTGCAAAAACAAAATCTACCTGTTGATGATCTATGACTTTCTTAAACTTTTTGAAGGCGGCAATCATTCTGTCTTGAGTTTTTCTACGAATCTCGCCCTTAGAAAAAACGTCTTTACCAAGTCTTAAAGGTTCTCTAACTTTATCAAGTATATGAATAGCTCCGAGAGAGTCTCGTTCACCTATGATTAATCGAATAGCGTTAGAGCCAACGTCAATACCTGCAATTTTCATCGAGCCCAGTATAATCACTTCTTGAATCTGGATTCAACTTTCTGGTGTGCAATAAGGTTATATTCATAATTTTGTTCTCAAAACTGGGACATCCTGTAGAATCTTAACACAACTCTGACATGATTCTTGAGGTGACTACTATATCGTCTTGGAAAGAGCCTTATATAGGGGGAATTGTGAATTTTGTAACTAAAGTATGCATTTATTTAGGTCTTGCCTTTTTTTCATTGGGGGTATCGGCTGATACAATCTTGATTAATGGTGCAGGAGCAAGTTTTCCATATCCCATCTATTCCAAGTGGTTTGCTGAATATAAAAAAGTGAAGCCTAATGTTGAGATAAATTACCAGATGATTGGTAGTGGGGCAGGTATAAGACAATTGCTCGCCCAAACGGTCGACTTCGGAGCTTCAGATGCTCCCATGGGAAAGCGGGAAATGAAGCGATCCAGGCAACCGGTCTTGCATATTCCAACTGTTATTGGGGCAGTGGTTGTATCTTACAATATTCCAGGTTTGCAGAAAAATTTGCGTCTCGATGGCAATCTACTGGCAGAAATTTTTATGGGAAAAGTTAGCCGATGGAATGATCCTAAAATCGCAGCCTTAAATTCAAATGTGACTCTTCCAGATACTGAAATCGTTGTTGTACACCGTTCTGACTCCAGTGGAACCACCTATGTCTTCACAGATTATCTTTCCAAGGTAAATCCAGATTGGAAAAAGACGGTGGGTCACGCAAAGACTGTGCGCTGGCCAAAGGGGCTAGGCGGACGAGGTAATCCAGGGGTGGCTGGGCAGATTAAAAATACTCCGGGAGCCATCGGGTATATTGAATACAACTATGCTCAGCAAAACGATTTAAAGACAGCTGATTTAAAAAACCAGGCCGGAGAGTTTGTTAGTCCAAGTAAAGAGGCCACAACTAAAGCGGCTATGAATTTTATGGATAAGATGCCTGAGGACTTTCGAATTTCAATTACAAACCCTCCGGGTAAAGGGGCTTACCCCATATCTGCATTCACATATATTTTAGCTTACAACTCCATGGTTGGAAGCAAGGCACAGGTTCTTTCAGATTTTATTGGTTGGGCCATGGGGCCAGGACAAGCTATGGCAGGTGATTTGTCTTATGCACCGCTCCCTGATGCTTTGATCAAAAAAGTAAAAGCCTCAGTCAAAATCAATTCGACAAAATAGGTAAATCTTGGAGCACTAAGTTTTGGCAAGTTCTTGAGTTGGCGCTCACACAGGAGTAGTATGAGCGCCTTCCCTTTGGAGGGGCTATGCCAAAATTATTTCTTCTCGGACTTCTAGTTATCCTGTCTTTTTTGAGCTCAGTTTCTAGTGCTCTTTCTGAAAATGAAAAACTTAATGTCAAAGCGACTCCTGAGAATTTAAAACGAGTTCCAAAGGATGCTGCTCAATTAATTACGTCTCTCCCTGGGCAGAGAATTAAAATGGATTTGATATTGAAGCGAGCTATCGAAGTGACTGATCAAATCAAGTTAGTTCAGGCTAGTCAGGTTGAAAGTTTGGCTGCTGAATGGGAAGCATTTGGAGTTGTTGGTTGGACATTAGAGACCTCACTGGGAGTCAGTGATGACAGGTCAGAGCCACAAAATGCTCTTTCTACTAATCGAGTTGAGACAAATCAAATTTCCACGTCACTTTCGAAGTACTGGTCCACAGGAACTCGCGTGGAGTTGTCATTAGAGCACACCGAAGGGAATATTCAGTTTGGAGCTTTTCCATCCAGTGAATTTGTTGATACCAAGGGAACAATCTCAATCACTCAAGATTTATTAAGAGATTTTGGTGGAAGATCAACTCGCAGAATTTTGAAATCAGGAGAATTGGCCAAACAGAACCTAGAAATCGAGTTTCTCGAAGGTGCTGAGGATATGGTCGATCAATTGAACGAATTGTATTATCAAGCTTGGGTTTCACAATCGAGATTAGTAGCTGCGAATAATTCTGTAAGAGCTAATATTAAGTTATTAAACATTACAGAGCGAAAGAGAAAGCGCGGAACTTCTGAAGAGCCAGATGTGTTACAGATTCAAAGCGCACTTTTAAGGGCTCGAACGGAAGTATCTCAGTCCCGTCAAGACCTAGCTAATATATGGAGAGCTTTGTCTACATCATTAAAATTTCCAGAATCCTGGTTAGATATCGATCCAGCACTAATCCCGCTTGAACTAGATGAGCCCGTTGATCATTCTGTTGGTCTTTGTGGGCGAGGTGAAGTTTTAAATAAACCTAAAAATCTTAATACAGGAATACGTAAAGCCGAGATTAATCTCAAAAATTCAAAGCTTCAGCTTGAACGAGCTGGTTATGGAAAAAATCCAGATGTTTTTCTGCAATTTACTGGAACTTCAAACGGAGTTGAGGATACTCGGTCGGAAAGTTTTAGTGAATTTACTGAAGGGAAAACCCCAGGACTGACGGTTGGAGTTTCAGTAAGGTGGAATATAGATTCGTTTCAAGAAAGAGCAGCTCTCCAAAGAGCGAAAGCGAATCATCAAAGAGCGACAGCTATTTTTGATCAAGCTAAATCTAATTTACAGATCGATTGGATCAATGCCTGTAAAGACTTAAAACGTAGAATGGGGCAAATATCTAATTGGAAAAAAGCAGCCCAAAAACAGCGCCGACGTTACCGTCTAGAGGAAAAGCGTTTTTCAATTGGTCGAATTCCAGTATTGAACGTAATTCAGGCGCAGAATGACTCTATTCAAGCTGAGTTTAGTTATAGAAATGAATTGGCACAGCTAAGAAGATCGGCTTGGGTGGTAAAGAAACTTGCTGGAGAGACTGAAGCTTATGTTCAAGAGACGTTAAGAGAATTGGGAGATCAGAGTGAATAGGTTAATCGCATTTTTTACTCGAGAAGGTATTTTTGCCGATCTTGCTACAGTCTTTATTATTGTTGTTGGTATTGCTGCAGCAGTTCTCATACGTAGAGAAGTTTTTCCGAATGTTGATTATGACATTATCGTTGTTAATACCGTTTTCCCGGGCGCAACGGCAGAAGAAACTGAAAAATTGATAACCAATCCTTTGGAGAGAGACTTAACTGAAATCGATGGAATTAAAAAAATGACGTCGACCAGCCAGGAAAACCGCAGTGCTATTATTCTTCAGTTGGATCCCGATATTACAAGCCAAGAAGAAGCAAAAGTTGATGTTGATGAAATCGTTGATCGATTTGATGTTCCGGCTGGAGCGGAAGACCCCATTGTCACAGCCATTGATTCAAGTTTGGTTCCCATTATAGAGGTCGCCGTCTCTGGTGATATGGATGAAACCATTATTCGAAAAGAGGCTAAACGTTTAGAGAAAAAAATAGAAGAAATCGCTGATGTAGCTCGAGTCTCCTTCAGTGGATTGCGAGATTATGAAATTCGAGTTGAAGCCTTGCCTGAAAAACTATCGCAATACCAGCTTTCTTTGAACGACTTAATTGTAGCGCTACAGGGTCAGAATATTTCAATTCCGGGTGGAGTTATTGAAAGACCAGGTACGACAGCCAAGGTCACTAGTGACCTGATTGTTAGAACTGTTGGAGATTTTGAGGATGTTAATGGCGTTGAGAGTACAGTCGTCCGAGCGAACGATTTGGGACAGCCCGTTCTAGTCAGTGATGTTGCCAAGGTTTCTCTGAACCTGGAGAAACCATCGGATCTCAATAATACTAATGGTGAGCGCGCACTCAGGTTAACGGTCTTAAAGAAAGAACGTGGAGATGCCATTCGTTTGGTTGATCAGGTGAAGACTGTCGTGGAGGATTTTAAGAAGTCCACTGAGCCGGGTATTTCAATGACCTATGTTAACGACTTGTCGAATTTCATACGCAGACGTTTAGGTGTTCTGACTAATAATCTTTTTATAGGGCTTCTTTTAGTTTTGATCGTTTTATCTTTCTTCCTACCATTTAGGGTAGCAATGGTTACGGCCATCGGAATTCCATTCGCTTTTTTTGCAACACTTTTCTACTTTTATTCAGAAGGTGCTGGACTCAATTTAATTACAATGATGGGACTAATTATCGTCATTGGTATGCTCGTGGACGACGCTGTTGTTGTAATGGAGAACTCCGTGAGGTTTATTGAAAAAGGGGTAGAGCCGCTCAAAGCGGCAACTCTAGGGACTCAACAGATATGGCCTGCAGTCACGGCCTCGGTGTTTACTACAATATTAGCCTTCTATCCTCTAATGATAATGAGTGGGATTTTTGGAAAGTTCATCCAGTATATCCCTTATGCCGTAATCGTTGCGTTGATTTTCAGTTTGGCTGAATGCTTCTTTATTCTTCCTTATCATATTGGTCGATGGGTTCGGCCGAGACGGTCTGCATCTGGTGAAATTAAAATTAGCAATCGACTAACTAGCTGGACTGACCAAGTTTGGAACAAGTATGTGATGTCCACGTACACCACTTTGTTAGAAAACATTCTTAGATTGAGGTACGCAGTACTTGCTTTCGTTGTTTTCTTCCTTTTGGGAACAGGCTACTCAGCAGTCAAATTTGTAGACTTTATTCTTTTTCCTCCTGATGGGGTCGAAGCGTTTATGATTCGAGCTGAAGCACCAGTTGGAACTAACCTTGAGAGTACTGCAAATCTGATGAAGCCTCTAGAGAGAATGGTTTCTAAAAATGTGGCGGAAGACGAGCTGGATTCTTTTGTTACGACCGTAGGGATACAACAGCAGAGTGTAGACGACCCCATGACCAAGCGGGGTACGCAGTATGGGCAGATTATGGTCTTCCTTACGCCTGAGGTTGATAGGGTCAGGGACGCAAAAGAGATTTTAGAAGGGATTCGAGAAAAAATGGGTGACCCTTCTCCATTGAAGGTTGTTTTTCAAAGGATTAATCCTGGACCTCCTGTCGGAAAGCCGATTTCGGTTGGAATTCAAGGAGAAGATTACTCAAAAATATCAGAAGGAGCCGCTGCAATGAAAGAGTTCATTGCTAGGATCGAAGGAACTTCTGATATTTCCGACAGTTATTCGTTAGGTAAAGAGGAAGTGCTTATTCGAGTCAATGGAGCTGAAGCTTCAGCAGCTGGTTTGTCAGTGGCAACAATTGGAAATACTGTTCGAGCGGCCTATGAGGGGATAGTTGCGACCACAATTACTAAGTTGGATGAAGAGATAGATGTTCGGGTGCTTCTTGAGAGTGCTGACCGCAATAATGTCGACTCTTTGGGGTCCTTAAATGTACCTAATCGTGTTGGTAACTTGATTCCTCTGTCTAGTATCGCAAATTTTGATAGAAGCCAGGGGATTGAGAGGCTGACACATGAGAATAATCGAAGAGAGATTAGGATTTCAGGGGAAATTGATACAACAAAAACCACGGCGACCAAGGTGTCTTCAGAGATAAAAAAGTTTTTACCTGAGTTTAAAGAGAAATTTCCCGATCTGGCAGTGTCGTTTGGTGGTGAAGATTTTGATACTCAAGAGAGTATAATGAGTCTTTTTAGAGCCTTTATTCTTGCGATCATGCTGATTTATTTTCTTCTCATTCTCTTATTCAAGAACATATTCCAGCCGTTCTTGGTTCTTGTTTCTGTACCTTTGGGCTTAGCAGGAGTTGTTTGGACCTTTTTCTTTCATGGTGAGCCACTGAGCTTTATGTCGCTACTGGGTGCTGTAGCTCTTTCTGGGGTCGTTGTTAACAATGCCATTGTTTTCGTAGATTTTGTAAATCAACAAAGAAAAGAAGGACGCTCCTCAATGGATAGCATCGTGGATGCTGCAAAGTTGAGAATTAGGCCAATATTCTTAACTACGGTGACAACGGTTTGTGGACTTTTACCTACGGCATATGGTCTCGGTGGATTGGATCAGTTTGTTGTTCCTGTAGCGCTTTCATTGGGTTGGGGAATCTTCTTTGGAGCTTTCATGACTGTATTGGTGCTTCCTGCAGCCATAGCTATTATGGATGATATCCTGGGTCTTTTTGGTTTTTCTCCTCGATACAAAGGGTCTGAAGCCTAATCGCAAAAAATCAATTGGCATTTGATATTCTGAGTAATTGTAGAGACAATTGCGCATGGAGGTATTGAATGAAGAGTGTATTGTTGTTTTTGCTTACTACTTTGTTTGCACTGGCGTCCCACTCAAAAGGGCCCAAAATTTTTGAAGAGTCAGATCATTGTGTCGCTTGGAAAACTAAAAAACGGATGTTTCTAGTTTCCTCACAAGAACCAGTAGGGAAAAATTGTTCCATCACAGTTAGTTTGAAAGAAGATACTGACGGTAAGTTTGCGTTAGAAGGTGTTTTTCCTATCGATAAATTTGATAGTGGAGAAAAGGATCGAGATGCTGAGGTACTACTTATACTTGGAGCTGAAAAGCAGAAGAACCTTGAATTTCTAAGTTCTGCTATGACTAAAGAAGAGTGGATGAATTTAATTTCTAGCTCTGAGGCCTATGCGATGGCTGGGAAGCTTAAGATTGCGGGAAAAGAATTTGACGTTAGCTTTGAAGTTGAAACTAGGGGAGAAGGTGAAAACAAAAGGTACTTTGGGCATTTACACTCGAAGTTTTCTACATTCAACATAGAGCCTCCTAGTGTCGCGGGTGGAATGGTCGCAAAAGTAAGGGACACTCTGAAGTTAAGCTTTATGTTCCAAGAAGCTAAAATCTTTGGGGCAGAAAAGTTAAAGGCAGAGTAACTAGTTCTCTCAGTTAAATCTATAATAAGGCTCTTTGTGTTATCAACAAAGGGCCTTTGCTTTTTTAAAGACTTTAGAGAACATATCTTCTGTCAGTCTTCCGGTAAAAGTATTGTGCTGGCTAGGGTGGTAGCTACCTATGACAGAGGTTCCATCGGGTAGTTTTACAACAGCTAGGTGTCCAAATTTAGGTCGAGCCTTTTTCCATAAACCTTTTTCTTTTAAAAATTTAAACAATTGGTTCCATGCAAGTCCTCCCAAGCAAATCGTAACTTTTGGCTTTAGGGCTCTAAAGGTTTGCTCAAAATAGGGGAGGCAGTTGCTAATTTCTTTTGGAGTTGGTTTGTTCTCAGGAGGAGCACAGTGACAGACTGAAGAGATCAGAGTGTTCTTCAGTTTCAGTCCGTCGGTTCGAGAGCTTGAATTGATCATATTACTCAATCCATTTTGATGAAGTGCTCGAAACAGCCATAGTCCACTGTTGTCTCCAGTAAACATTTGGCCTGTTCTATTGGCTCCATGGGCTGCTGGTGCTAAACCAATTATAAGAATTTCGGCATTTTTGTCGCCAAGATTTGGAACCGGTTTCCCCCAGTATTTCCAATCCATGAACGATTTTCTTTTTTCTTTGGCGACTTTTTTACAATGCTTGATCAGTCGAGGACATTTAGTGCAATCAATAATCTCTCTATCGATTGCGCTCAAAGATTTATTCATTCGCAGATTTCTCGTCGTCTTCTTTAATATGATTTAGGATAAGTCGTTTTAATTCTTCAACGTGATCGCCGGTGACATTGGTGAACCATTTATTTTGAGGGTGCAATACCGCCGCTATTCCTTGGGCGCAGTGACCGAGACAGCCGCTTGCGGTAATCTTGACTAGATCTCTTAGGTCATTCTCCTTCATCCACTCTCTTAGTTCAGACCTCAACTCCAAGGCACCTTTGTCTTGGCAGCACTCTTTTCCTTCTTGTCTTTTGTTGGTGCAGATAAAGAGTTGAAGCTCGATCGTATTAGACTTTTGTTCCATTCACTCTCCGCGCTATAAAGCAGATTCAAAATTAAGATCCTAAAGATAACAATAGTTTAAAGCAAAAACCTTGGGCCTATAACTGAAAATCATTAGGTCCTTAAAAATTAATTATGCATTTTTTAAAAAAAAGACTTTTATTTTTCAACTACTTTGGTTAATACTTAAATAATCCATTGAAAGGAGGTAGCCATGATTATTAAAACTCAACAACCGATGACGGGAATCGCTTTTGTGAATGCGTGCGCTACCTCTGTGTATCTGCTGAATGATCCTTCCCTGGATCCCGATCGAATTTGACGATTAAAGAATCACAGAAAATTAAATAGAGTTAGCGCTGGCTCAAATAGCCGATCGCTGTGTTATTTCAAGTATTTAGCTTATAACCAACGAGTTCGTCTCTATGAGCTCCACCGGTCCAGAAGAATTCCGTTTCACTGTTGGTTTGGATATTTTATCTGGCTGTTATCAAAAAGAATGGGAACAACAGGGCTCTGCCAAAATCAGAGTTCTATAATTTGGTTTTATGCAAATAAAGCCAGGGAATTTTATTGCTTAAAAATGGAGAATAGAAATGAAAGCAATCGAGATCAATCAAGTAAAGATAGGGGCTCGTGGCAATAAAAGTAGAGGG
>CAZFYV010000059.1:0-15112 GCA_964523195.1 uncultured Pseudobdellovibrionaceae bacterium | reverse complement strand
AAGTTGGTGTTCAAGAAGAGCTTTGCACTCCTCTTTGGTAACAGATTCTTTCGGTGCTCGCGACAGATCTAAAACCTCTAGTTTGTCTCTATTCGCGTCCTGTTCACTGGCAATCTTAAATAGACTCTTTAAAAACGCTTTTTGCGAATCAGGAGTAGAGCTTTTGTTAAAACCCATTTCTTTCATTATTTCGTCCATTTTTTTCATAGACTTTCTCCTCATTGGCAAAACGCAAAACTTCGGCGCATGTTTAAACTATCGGAGAATTAGGTCGTATTCTTAATGATTCAAAGTTGTGGTTACAAGAAGAGGTCTTTTCCGAAATCACCAATTGCGGTGATGTTTATAAGACTAAAGGACCCTATAAAAAGGTTAAAAGAATCTAGACAAATGTATTACGCAAACAGTTAAGTACAAACGAATAAAGCCCTTTCAATAAAAAGGGCTTTAATCAGTTTTATTGATATTTAGCACTTAACCTAATTTATTCTCGATCTAAAAGAGAGGCTAGAGTAAATTCTCTATTCATTCTCGCAATATTCTCAAGACTAATCTCTTTTGGACATGCAAGAGAACAGGCTCCTGTATTTGAGCAGTTTCCAAATCCCATTTCATCCATGGTCTTAACCATATTTAAAACGCGGTCCTGATGCTCTGGCTCCCCCTGTGGCAAGCGACTTAAATGAGCTATTTTAGCAGAAGTAAAAAGCATTGCTGATGAATTCGCACAAGCTGCTACACAAGCGCCACATCCAATACAAGTCGCAGCATTAAAAGCTAAATCAGCTTCTTCTTTTCTAATAGGAATGGAATTGGCATCAACAGCATTTCCTGTTTTTACAGAAATGTATCCACCAGCCTGAATAATGTGATCAAAAGCTGAACGATCAACCATTAGATCTTTCACAACTGGAAAGGCTTTGGCCCTAAATGGCTCAATTGCGATTGTATCGCCATCTTCAAATGTCCTCATATGTAACTGACAAGTAGTTACAGCTTTTTGAGGACCATGGGGATTTCCATTTACAACAAGCGAGCAAGTACCACAAATACCCTCACGACAATCGTGATCAAAAACAATTGGATCCTTTCCACTTTCGATCAATTCTTGATTAACCTGATCTAACATTTCTAAAAAAGACTGGTTTGGAGAAATATTTTTAGCATCTATTTCATCAAAATGACCTTTGTCTTCTGGTCCATTTTGTCGCCATACTTTTAATTTATAATTTCTTGGTTCTGCAGCAGCTCCACCCATGAGTAACTCCTTACTTATAACTTCTTGTTGCGAGCTTCACATTATCAAACTGTAACTCTTCTTTATGACGAGTCTGAGCTTTATTTTCACCTTGCCACTCCCAAGCAGCAACGTGACAGAAGTTTTCGTCATCTCGTTTAGCTTCTCCATCTTCGGTTTGATGCTCAACTCTAAAGTGACCACCACAAGACTCCTCGCGAGTCAGTGAATCACGAGCCATTAACTCACCAAGCTCTAAAAAGTCAGCAACTCGACCAGCTTTCTCCAACTCCTGATTCATTGAATTGATATCACCAGGAATACGAACGTCATTCCAAAATTCTTCTCTTAGCTTAGGAATTGATTCCAAAGTTTTTTCCAGACCATCTTTATCTCTGGCCATACCCACATATTCCCACATAATTTTACCAAGCTCTTTATGGAAATGGTCGACAGTCTTAGAACCTTTAATTCCAACTAAACGATTGATCTTAGTTTTGGCCTCATCTTCAGTCGCCTTAAATGAGTCATGTGTGGTCGTGATTTTTTCAAATTTTTCAGAGCCTAAATAGTTTCCAACTGTATACGGAACCACAAAATACCCATCTGCCAAACCTTGCATAAGCGCAGAAGCTCCAAGACGGTTGGCACCATGATCAGAAAAGTTAGCCTCTCCGGCAACAAACAAACCTGGAATCGTACTTTGTAAATGATAGTCAACCCAAAGACCACCCATCGTATAGTGAACAGCGGGGTAAATTCTCATTGGAACTTCGTACGGGTTTTCACCAGTAATTTGTTGGTAAATTTGAAAAAGGTTACCGTACTTTTCGCTAACCGCTTCCTTACCAAGCATCGTAATTTCATCGGCACTAGCACCCTCAGCGGCTCTTTGAGCACCATATCTTTGAATGGCATCAGCAAAATCTAAGAACACTGCTACGCCTGTATCTCCTACACCTTTACCTTCATCCACTCTGTACTTTGCTTGTCTTGAAGCCACATCTCGTGGAGCTAAGTTTCCAAAACTTGGATAAACTCTTTCTAAATAGTAATCTCTCTCACTATCAGGAATATCACGTGCTTTGCGTTTATCGCCTTTATCTTTTGGAACCCAAACTCGCCCATCATTTCTCAAAGACTCAGACATCAAAGTAAGTTTGGATTGACCTTCTCCACTTTGTGGAATGCAGGTCGGGTGAATTTGCGTATAGCATGGGTTAGCCATATAAGCACCACGACGGTGGCATCTCCACGCAGCCGTGACATTGGAATTCATTGCATTCGTTGATAGGAAAAATACATTACCGTATCCACCCGTGCACAAGACAACGGCGTCAGCTGAATGGGATTCAATTGCACCTGTCTTTAAATCTCTTACCACAATTCCGCGAGCTCTTCCGTCAACAACAACAAGGTCAAGCATCTCTTTTCGCGTGTATGATTCGATACTATGGTTAGCAACTTGCTTAGACATTGCTTGATAAGCACCAATCAATAACTGTTGACCAGTTTGCCCACGGGCATAGAAAGTTCTTGAAACTTGTGCACCACCAAAAGATCTATTAGTTAAGGTTCCACCGTATTCTCTCGCAAAGGGAACACCCTGTGCGACACATTGATCAATGATATTTACTGAAACTTCTGCCAAGCGGTGAACATTAGCTTCGCGAGATCTAAAATCTCCACCTTTTACTGTATCGTAAAAAAGCCGATGAACTGAATCACCATCATTTTGGTAATTTTTGGCTGCGTTAATCCCACCTTGAGCTGCAATCGAGTGAGCTCTTCTTGGTGTATCATGGAAAGTAAACGTTTTAACTTTATAACCCTGCTCTGCAAGGGTAGCAGCAGCCGAAGCTCCTGCCAGTCCGGTACCAACAACGATAACTTCGAATTTCCTTCTATTAGCTGGATTCACCAACTTCATATCGAACTTATGTTGAGTCCAAAGATCTGAAATATTTCCGGAAGGGACTTTAGAATCAAGTTTAGACATATTAAAATCCTTCTTTAATGAACTAAGTAAATGTAAATAGGTTGGCTCAAAAATCCAACTGCAACAACCGATGCGAAAGCAATACTCGCTTTTCGAAGCATTGGACTATACTTTGGATGATTAAAACCTAAAGATTGAAAAGACGATGAGAACCCATGACTAAGATGAACTCCAACAGTTCCCATCAATAACACATAACCAACGACGTAAAGTGGTTGATTAAACTTCTCAACCATTAATGTGAATAAGTCTCTCATCAAAACACCGTCATAAGTGACTTCATAATGCTCACCGAATTTAAAAGTTAAAAGGTGCCAGATAATAAAACCAAGCAAAGCGATACCGTGGTAAATCATTGATTTAGAAGCAAACTCAGCCGCTTTGTTACCATTTGTTGGCATTGCATATTTCTGCTCACGAGCTTGACGGTTTTGTTTAGTTAACAAAATTCCCATAATCACGTGGGTCAGTAGCGCAAGAATTAGTATGGCTTCAGTTCCCCACAGTAGTGGTTTGTTGCTAACAATGGCGTGCCCATAAGAATTATACATTTCTGGCCCACCAAACATGGTTAGGTTGCCAAGCATATGACCTGCAGCGAACCCAGTCCAAACAAGCCCTGAAATTCCCATTAGCTTTTTACGCCCAATTGATGAAGATAGGTAACTCACGTGTCACTCCGTCTAGAATTGTGATCTGTTTAAATGAAAACTAGTTTTATAAATAGTCAAAAGTACGACCCTTTCTATCGCGAACAGACCTCACTGTCTATCTTCTGAAGCGGGGTAGAACCCCTGTTTCTATATATAACGCAGTACTGAATTTTGTTCAAATTATTTTGAACAAAATAGATGTTTTGAGCTATAATTCCATATACGGAAACTCCCGCTTAATTAATCCTATGGGCCAAATACTTGGTTTATTGACGTTATTGGCCATCCGTGGCAAGAAATCACTGTTTAGAAAGGGGTCCGAAATGAAGATTTTCGTATGTATCAAACAAGTGCCCGATACAGAAACACGTATAAAAATCAGTGGCGATGGAAATTCTATCGATACCAATGGAATAAAGTGGATTGTTAGCCCTTACGATGAATTTGCAATCGAAGAGGCTGTAAAAATAAAAGAAGCAAACGCTGGGTCAACAGTAACAGTTGTTAGTGTCGGTCCAAAAGCAAGAGTGATGAATTCTATGAGAACTGCTCTGGCTATGGGTTGTGACGAGGGTCTTCTTGTAGATACAAACTCTGAATTGGATTCTTTAACTGCTGCAAAAGCCTTGGCTAACGCAATTAAAGCCGAAGGCGATTATTCAGCTATATTTACTGGTAAACTTGCTATCGATGACAATGCTTCAGCAGTTAGCCAGATGATGGCTGAGCTCTTAGGTATTCCGCATGTTGGGGTTGTAAGTAAATTAGATGCAAGTGGCGATACCTGGACTGCAGAGAGAGAAGTTGATGGGGGGACCAAAGAGGTTTTCACAATGAAACTTCCTGGAGTCATAACAGCTAATAAAGGTTTAAATAAACCTCGCTTTGCTAGTCTTCCAAACATTATGAAAGCTAAAAAGAAGCCTGTTAAAGAAGTTAGCTTTGGTGACCTTGGGCTATCTGACGGGGACATCAAAGTTCAAATGAAAGAGTTTAAACTTCCTGAAGAAAAGCCTCCTGTAAAAATGATTGCTGGCGAAGCTGATCAACAAGTTGCTGAACTCGTTAAACTACTTCGTGAAGAAGCGAAAGTTCTATAGGGGGATTGAATATGTCTAAAGTACTTGTTTATACAGAAGTTCAAAATAATGAACTGAAAAAAGGTACCAAGGAACTTTTATCAGCTCTTCTAGGTAAAGGCATGGAAGTTAATGGTGTACTTCTAGGAAACGGCGGAGATGCGGTTAAAGAAGAACTCCAGCAGTATGGAATGAAAAAACTTTTTCACGCTCCAAATATCGAGAACTACAATCCAATGCAATTTACTGATCTTCTCGAGGATGCAGTAAAAAATAGTGGTGCGAAGCTAATTCTTGCTCCTTCCAATGCCGTTGGTAGAGACGCACTTCCTAGATTAGCGGCAAGAATGGACGGCGCTTACACCAGTGACTGTACTGAGCTATCCATTGAAGGCGATACTGTAAAGGTTAGAAGACCAATGTATGCGGGAAAGTGTACCGCTGGAATTGATTTACCCGCTGACCAGTTAAAAATTGTTTTGATGAGACCGAATCAACTTCCGGTAACTACTGGAACTGAGTCTTCTTCACTTGAATTAGCTGAGCTTACTAGCGCAAGTGCACCTGATACTTTGACACTTAAAGAAGTTGTTAAAGGTGAATCTGAGAAATTAGATCTTACTGAAGCAGATAGAATTGTCTCTGGCGGAAGAGGCCTTAAGGAAGCAAAGAATTTTGATATGCTTAACGATCTTGCTGATGTTGTAAATGCAACAGTTGGAGCATCTAGGGCGGTTGTTGATTCAGGTTGGGTTCCACACTCTATGCAAGTTGGGCAAACTGGAAAAACAGTTGCTCCAACCCTTTATATTGCAGTGGCTATCTCTGGTGCGATTCAACATTTAGCAGGAATGTCTGGCAGTAAAGTTATCGTTGCAATTAATAGCGACGAAAATGCTCCAATCTTTGAAAAAGCCACTTACGGATTAGTAGGTGATGCATTTGAGATTGTTCCAAAGCTCACTGAAGAGTTTAAAAAGACTCTTTAAATCTTATTTTGATAATTAATTTTGACGCTCTACCCGGGATGATTTGCTTCCCGGGTTTTTTTTTGTAAAAACAGAGTTACATATGAAGCAAAAGCTTATCCACCTACTGATATACTTGTTTTATAAAACTCTCACCTTTACTTGGAGAATAGAATTCTCCGAAGATGAGGGTTTTAAAGAACGTTTGAATAACGGGACTAACGTCGTGATTGCCCACTGGCATGGCGATGAGCTTGGAATCTTGTATTGTTTGAAGAGATACCACGCCTCTATAATCGCTTCGACCAGTAAAGATGGTGGTCTTATGGCGGGAGTTGCAAAGCTACTAGGAGGAGCTGTTTCGCGAGGTTCTTCAACCAGAGGCGGTGTTGGGGCACTTAAAGGAATTTTAAAGCTTGCAAAAGAGGGTTGGAATCCAAGCGTTGCCGTGGACGGGCCTAAAGGGCCAATCTACGAAATTAAGCCCGGTGTTTTTGAAATTTCTAAATTACTACAAGCGGATATTTACCCTCTATCAGTTGAAGTAAAGAGTAAGTACATCTTTGAAAAAGCATGGAATAAAACATTCCTTCCGCTACCCTTTACTAAAGTCCAAGTTGTTGTTGGAAAACCCATGGAAAAGGTGCCAAGAAAGTCTGATAGCAGAGACCCTAACCTAGCGAAAGAGCTTAAAAAACGCCTAAATGATGCGAAAAGTTACGCATCTAAACTCGTTGCGGCGAGTAGCTAAGCAAGTTAGCCTAAATATAGGATTGTCCTTAAAGGATAGAGGTAATTTATGCCAAAAATGAGTCAGATATTTAAGACTGTTTTATCAATCAGTATCATCGCTGTGTTCTGGGTTTCTAATGCGGAAGCACAAGTGGTCGCGACAGTCGGCTCCAAAAAAATCACTCTCAAAGAATTCAACCAAAAATATAATGAGATTCTTAAGCAAACAGTAAATCCACCCAGTAAAAGCCTGTTTCTAGAGGACCTAGTTAGATATGAAATTGGTGTTCAAGAAGCTCGTAAAAGAAAACTCCAAAACGACCCAATTGTTCAAGAAGCAATTGATAAGGAGCTCTACAAAGGTTTGTTGGAGCGAGAATTAGGTAAGAAAGTAGAGAAAATCAAAGTTACCGAAAAGGAAATGAGGGCTTACTATAAAAAGAATCCTGAGATTAGAACTTCCCATATCCTTATCGAGCACAAGCCAAATGCAAACAGAACAGAAATTGCGGCCGCTAGAAAGCGTGCTCAAGAAATTTTTGCTGAAGTTAAAAAAAGCAAAAGACCATTTAGCGAGCTTGTTAAACTGTACTCAGATGATGTTCTTAGTAAACAAAATGGTGGTGACGTAGGTTGGCAGAACAGAGTGACCCTCGTTCCTCCGTATTACAATGCAATTAGAAACCTTAAAACTGGCAGAATGACAAATAAACTCGTCAGAACTCGCTTTGGCTTTCACATCATAAAGGTTACCGGAAGACACTCTTTTCAAGACGCTAACCGACGACAGATTAGAGCTGCTGTTTTTGATCAAAAACGTAAAAAATTATTTGATAACTTCTTTAAAAAGCTCAAAGGTAAATACAAGATTTCCGTCAATAAGGGCCTTGTTAAATAAAATTGGCCCTTAATTAGGGGCCAATTATGAGATCACTTTTTATATTCATTGTTTTACCATTCTTAATACTCAATTTCGCTTGCACTAAAAAAGATAATGTAAGCGAAAAGGTTGTAGTTAAAGTTAAAGAACACAAAATGGATGCAAAGGATTTTGCTGATCGTCTGGCAAGGCGATTAAAGCAATTTGATGCACTCACCGCAAAAGACCCTGGAAATCTTATCAGAATCAAAGAAAACGTCATTTCAGATTTTATTATTGATTCTATTATTAAAGATTTTGCCGCTCAAAACGAAATCGTGGTCACCAATCTAGAGGTTGAAGCTGAAGTTAGTAGTCTTAGAGAAAAGTACCCAGACGATCTGTCTTTGAGGAGAATCTTATCTCAAGAGGGAATTTCTTTAGATGAATGGAGTAAACTTATTAAAGTTCAAATATTAAAAACAAAAGTTTTTGAAAAAATTAAAGAAGAAATAAAAACTCCAACTAATAAAGAGATCAAAAGTTACTACGATAAAAATCGCGAAGAGTTCAATCGAAAAGAAGCAGTTAAACTGAGGCAGATCGTTCTAAGTAAAGAGAGCGATGCTCGACGTATAAAAAGAGAGCTCAAAAGAGGAAAGAGTTTTAAGGATCTCGCCAAACGATATTCTATTGCTCCCGAAGCGCAAAATCATGGTGAGACTGACTGGATTGAAAAGGGGACGCTGGAAGTCTTTGATAAAGCCTTTAGAATGCGAGTTGGCTCTAGAAGCGATGTGTTAAAAAGCCCTTATGGTTACCATATTTACAAAGTTTTGAAAAAACAGAAAGCCGGTAAATTGAGTTTTAATAACTCTAAAGATAAGATACGAGCTCTTTTGGTAGCTAAAAAGGAAAAAGAAGTTTATACCAATTGGTTAGAAAAGCAGGTTCGCGCTACCCGAGTATTCCGCGATGACAAGTTAATCGAAGCGATCCAAGTTCAGACCAAAGGAAGTTAGAACTATGAAATCTAAGATGGCCATTCAACTAATATTTTTTTCGATTATTGCTTCGATTGGACTCAATGCTCATACAAGGACACTTGAGGAAGTTGTAGCAATTGTTAACGACGAAATGATCCTTAAATCAGATGTGGAAGAATTTAAGAAAAAGTTAAAAGCAGGAACTCTCACTGATGATTTAATTATTCCTAACGATACCGAGCGAAAAAAAGCACTGGGAAGCGACAAAGTTCTCCTAGATAAACTTATTCAATCCAAAATTATTGATTCAGAAATTAAAAGACTGGATCTCCAAGTAACAATAGAAAGAATTGAGGCTGAGATTAGATCTATTGCCAAACGCAATGGTATTAATCGTTCGCAACTTATAACAGCTCTTAAGGACCAGGGGATGCCCTTTTCTGAATATCAAGACTTCATTAGAAAGTCCTTAGAGAGAAGGTCGCTAGTTGAAAGGGAAATTAATTCTAAAATAAAAATTTCTGACGAAGATGTTGCTGCCTTTTATTTAAAAAACAATAAAGATGCATCTAATAAAATTTTTGAATACACACTATCGCACATCTTTATCTCTGCAAATAAACGTGGCAACAAGGCTGCTAAATCTAGGGGACAAGAGGTTTATCAAAAACTTAAAAAAGGTGAATCCTTTGACGATCTAGCTTCTGATTATAGCGAAGATCCCAATTACACTTCTGGAGGATTCCTTGGGAACTTTAAAGCCGGAGAAATGTTTAAAACATTCGAAAAAGCTGTGGAAAAACTTCAAATGGGTGAGTTTTCTAAAGTTGTTAAAGGACCAGCTGGATTTCATATTCTTAAAGTAACCAATAAGAAATTAATTCCAGATCCAAAACTAGCATCAATTAAAAATAAAATTCGCAATCAACTTTTCGCAGAGGCATTTAAGACACAGTTTGTTTACTGGATAGAAGAAAAGAAAAGCGAGTCTTTTATTCGGATTAATTAAGAGTGAAGAAGCCTTTAAAGATTTGTATTACCACTGGAGATATTGATGGCATTGGGATGGAAATCTCTGCCAAGGCTCTCGCTAAATTAAAACCTAAAAAAGATGTTATTTTTTACCTCTGGAGATCTCCCAAGACTCCGAAGAAATTTTTAGATATTATCGACGGTGCTTTTCGTAGAGTGACAGTATCTACATGGCCTGAGGCCTTAAAGCACACTCCTGCAAACCATAAAGAATTGATCGATATTGCATCACATCTTCCACCAGCTCTATGGGTCGAACAATGTGCTAAGGCTAATCAATTTGGGCATGTTGACGCTCTGGCGACAGCTCCTTTATCTAAAACATCCATTGCTGATGCTGGACTCAAAGACATCGGTCACACACAAATTTTACAGAGAGTTGCGAAAAGAAAATCAGCTCACATGGCTTTTGTTGGCAATAAATTTTCGGTCATACTTGCTACAGCTCACATACCGGTTAATGAAATACAAAGTTCATTAAATGTCAGAATATTAAGATCAGCAATAAATGCAGGTAAAGTGGTTCGCAGTTTACTACCTTCTAGGGATCAAAGAAAGTCTATTGGACTATTAGGCTTAAACCCACATGCCGGGGAAGAAGGTATGATAGGTAAACTTGAGCAGACTCTTCATAAACCGCTTCTCAAGGAGTTCAAAAAAAGTGATCTTATTGACGGACCATTAGTTCCAGATGCTGCTTTCTTTGAATCAAACTGGAAGAAATACAGTGTCTATATTGCAAATTATCATGACCAGGGTTTGATACCCTTTAAAATGATTCATGGTCAACATTCTGGCTTACATATAACTATGGGTTTACCCTTTATTCGAACTAGTGTCGATCATGGAACTGCTAAAGATATTTTTGGTAAAAATAAAGCAGACCCATCATCTATGCTCGAGGCTATCGAGTGGGCTATAAAGCTCGCTAAAAAAGATGTTGATCTAAGTATTAATAAAGCTCCACCTAGAACAAGTAAAAAGAAGGTTTAGTATGTTTAGCCCTGTTATTTTTAGAGAATATGATATCCGTGGTGTTTATGAAAAAGAGTTCGATTTAGATTTCTGTAAAGAACTCGGAAAAGCCTTTACTCGCTATCTTAGAAAAGAGGGACTCAAACCTCTTGTGACAATTGGTCACGATGCTCGACTTTCCAGCCCTGATATTTCAAAAGCTCTCATTAAGGGTATAAACGAAGAAGGTGGAGATGTTCTATTTTTAGGTTTGGTGACTACACCTATCTCTTATTTTTCAATGTTTGAAACTGAAGCTACAGGCGGAATAATGGTCACCGGATCTCACAACCCACCTGATTACAATGGCTTTAAAATTTCAAAAGGGAAAACCACCATCTTTGGCGAACAAATCCAAGATCTTAAGCGGATTGTTGAGGGACCCGAAGACAACTCCATCGACTATGCTGTAGGATCCACGAAAGAAATTGATATTTTTACTCCTTACCTTGATAAGTACACTAAAGAATTTAGTGGTTTAGAAGATATTAAAGTAGTCGTTGATTGTGGAAATGGTGCTGCCGGATCAGTAATAAGAAAACTCTATGAAGGGGTTGGTCTCAAGCCGATTATTCTTTTTGAAGAACCAGATGGTAACTTTCCAAATCATCACCCTGATCCGACTGTTGAAAAAAATCTTAAGGACCTTAAAAAATCAGTGTTAGAAAATAATGCTCATATAGGTATAGGCTTTGATGGAGATGCAGATCGGATAGCAATTGTTGATGAAAATGCCAACTCGATTTTAGGCGATGAATTAATGATTTTGGTTTCCAGATACATCTTAATGGAAAACCCAGGTGAGAAGATAATCGGTGATGTAAAATGTTCGGATCGCTTGTACGAAGATATCGAAAAATGTGGTGGTAAACCAATCATGTGGAAGACTGGACACAGTTTGATTAAAAATAAAATTAAAGAAGAGAAGGCTCCTTTTGGTGGAGAACTTTCAGGTCACATATTTTTTGCAGATAAAAACTATGGATATGATGACGCACTTTATGCTGGTTTACGTTTAGTTGAAATTTTGGCAAAAACAGGAAAAACTCCATCTCAACTTTTAGAAGGACTACCGACGGTTTACAACACACCTGAGATTAGAATCGATACGACGGAAGAAAAGAAAGTTAGTATCGTTAAAATTCTAAAAGAGAAGTATTCGAGTGATACAGAGGACTACAAAGTAAATCAGATTGATGGTGTTAGAATTAGTTATAAGGACGGTTGGGCATTGGCTCGGTCTTCGAATACACAACCCGTCTTAGTTCTTCGCTTTGAAGCCACATCTGAAGAAAGCTTGAATCGAATTCAAAATGAAATTGAATCCCTTGTGAAGCCACTTCTTTAGTCGAGTTTCTTACTCACCTTAAGTCTAGTGAGATGTGACTTTTTAGACATTTTCTAGATACTTCAAAAAGCTTTAACCAAGACTGTCTATAAGACCGAAAGGTCTTATATGACTAATGTACGTAAAGTTTTAGCCTGGATCCTTATTTTCTTTACCTTTGTATTAATGATTACACCTCTATATGCAAAGGCTGAATGTGGAACTTTAGGTGCTGCTCCCAATGAATTCTTGATTAGATTCCAAGAAAACAATTCCATAAGGAATCAAAAGCCAATTTCAAACCTTATAGAAAATCTAGGGAAGAACTCAAAACTCATATTTGAAAGTGAAAAACAATTCTCCAAAGGAAAGGTTTCACAACTTAAGAAAATGCCACCTAATCTGATAGTTACTGAACTGGACCCACGGGATCTCAAAACTTTAAAAAGTGATTCTCGGGTTAAAAGTATTCAAAAGAATTGTCTTGTAGATTTAAATTCCTTACCCAATGATCCCAGCCTTTCAAGTCAGTGGGGAATCGATCTTATCAAACTTCAAAATGCTTGGGGTATTGAAACGGGAAAATCCAACGTCGTTGTTTCAGTAGTTGATTCAGGTATTGATTATAATCACGAAGATCTAAATGCAAACATGTGGATTAATCCAGTGGAACTAGGAGGCACTCCTAATTTTGATGACGACGGTAATGGTTGTATTGATGATATATATGGTTGTGATTTTGCCGACCGCGATGGTGATCCCAAGCCTGGTTTTACCGTTAATGCATCACATGGAACTCATGTGGCAGGGATAGTCGCAGCAAAAGGAAACAATAGCATTGGAATTTCAGGCACTGCCTGGAACGTCAAAATTATGGCCGTTAAAGGCTTTTCTGATTTTAGTAAATACGCAAAGCTATCTGATTTACTGGCTGGAGTATATTATTCCGTCACTAACGGTGCAGACATTATTAATGCAAGCTGGGGAAGCGCTTTTCCGCCAGATCAAGCAGAAATAGACGCTTTTCAATTCGCTTTAGATAACGGTGTACTGCCGATTGTTGCCGCAGGAAATGACGGAATTGATTCATTTCAGACTACCCCGGCTGGCATTCCTGGGGTCTTTACTGTTGGTTCAGTTGGACGAAGCCTGCAACTCTCTTCTTTTTCAAACTATGGTGAAGCTGTAAATATGTTAGCGCCTGGCGGAGATTCGGCGATGAGCGGAGGAGTAGACGAGTACATTTTTTCCACTCTTCCAATGAACGATGGAAAATATGGTCCCTCCAGGGGAACTAGTATGGCTGCTCCTTTTGTGGCCGGAGTCGCTGCTCTAATTAAGTCTCTGAATCCAAGTTTAAACCCACGAGACATTATGGAAATTTTAGTACGATCAGGTAGTCCCTTAGCGGTCAGAAACAATGATACTCAGTCCACTAATGCCTCTTACCCTCTACTGGATGCAGGGGAAGCCCTACGTATGGCTCAAACGTGGATTCCAACAAATGACAATAGTTGCTTTGGAAGCACATGTGGACAGAGTATTCCTGGTCCTGTAAGCCCACAGATTCCTACAATTAAGGCTCCAAATAGCAGCAACTCAGGTTGTTCAATGCAGGCTCAATCACAAGGAAGTCTACCAAACACACTCGATTCAAATGTGTTTAACTGGATATGGTTGTTATTTTTAATTTCACCGCTGAGTATTTTGATATTTAGAAAAAAATCCTAGTTTGCTTTCTTAAATTTCTTTAAATCCTTATGTACTTCAGACTCTATATAGGACTTTTTGTATGAGTAGTTGTCTTTCTTTTTTATGTGGACACGGCCATCGGCATTCTTCTTTAGTCTTTTGATTTGCTTTTCAGTTAAGGCCCCACCAGTTTTTCCATACTTTATGTATTTATTATTTTGTGGCATATGAAGGTAAGTTTCATACTCCAAACTCTTTTCTGGTTCTATATCAATAACATCGATAGCTTCCATATCTGTGGACGCCTCGATAATAATTGGTAGTGCCTTTTCCTTTGAGATATAGCTTATGATAAGTTCTGAACTCTTATGCTTAGAAACTAAAATGATTTGGCCAGATTCTTTCGCCCATTTAATCAGCTCTGGATCAAATATATCTATAATAACCGCTTCATCGGTAAAAATTTCTTCACCCATCTCACCAAGATTTTCAGAAATATTTCTACCAAGCTCAGTCAAAAGAGTACTTCTTAGACTGCTCTCTTCAGTAATAGCAACTGTAATATATCCCTGATATTTACCCGAATTAATAGGAATAAAACCCAATCGCTCCGTATTCTTGATTGGAATAATCTCATTATCTGTTAAGTCACAAGTTTGCTTAATAGCTAGATCAATTGAATTTCTAAAATAATTTAGATCCTGTTCTGATAAAGACTTTTTCTTGGCCTCTGCCATTTTATCATCTTTAAAAGGATTTTCTGTCTCACCCTTTTTACCGACAAAAACACCAGCACCAAGAGCTTTCTTTTCATCAAGGCTAGCTTCTTTACCGTCTTCACTATCCGGTTGCCGGTGTTCTTTGTAATCTCTATCACTATCAGAATTATCGGCTGAATTTTGATCTGCTTCCTTTTTCTCTAATGAAGCAAAGGGATCAAATGCCTGTGGCTTCTTTTCATTACTGGCAGGTTCTTGTTCATTTATATCCTGACCGGATTCTTCAAAGGCTAGTAAAGCTGCCTCTGCTTCAGCGCTAAACATATCGGCATCAGCATCAGCAGTACTTTGTGCATCTTGCGAATTCTGTTGAGAATTTTGAGAAGACTCATGATCTTTGTTAGAACTCGTATTTGAACCAGAGTTTTCCTTAAAAACTGGTTTATTTCCATCACTTATTTGCTGGTCTATCCCCATATAACCAGATGTTTTTTCTTCACCCTTCGCAGATGATTGATGACCATTTGTATTTAGCGTATTTGTTTTTTGCTGGGACCCAGAAGCGGTTGAGTCAGGCATTATTAAAGAAGATTCCCTAGGTTCGGCATCCTTGTGCATCTGTGCAACTTGCTCTGCTACTGAAGGTGGGCGTGTGCTCTCTTTTTTCTCCAAGTTCCCGCCGTCACTTGATTTGCTTTCATTTGATTCTTGAGAGTCTTCGTTGGTAGGAATTCCAAAGAGTCCACCAGCGTTACCTATCAAGATCGGAAGAGCACACGTCTGAATTCCAAAGAGTCCACCAGCGTTACCTATCA
>CAZFYV010000058.1:0-15234 GCA_964523195.1 uncultured Pseudobdellovibrionaceae bacterium | reverse complement strand
CACCTATACGACCATTATTGTTTCGGATAACGGACCAGGTATTTCCCAAGAGTATCAAGAGCAGGTTTTTGACCCATTTTTTACTACTAAACCTATGGGTCAAGGAACGGGTCTCGGTTTAAGTATTTCAAAATCAATCGTTAATCGCCATTCTGGTGACTTTTTCTTTGAATCAAACAATAATGGAACTAGGTTTTTTATTAAAGTCCCTTGCACCAGGCAGGTTTAGATGGCTGACAATTCAAAGATGTTTCCATATATTCATGGATTTTCTGAAATTGAACAGGAGAGATTGAGAAAACAAGCTGCGTTCGCGGAGTATACTGTTTTTAGAGATATCAACTTTTCTAATACTGAATCGGTACTAGAAGTTGGATGTGGTGTTGGTGCACAATCGGAAATTCTACTGAGAAGGTTTCCTTCGTTAAAACTAACAGGAATAGACCTGAATGAGTCACAACTCGCTTCTGGAAAAAAGTTTTTAGAATCTCAAAAGCAATTTGACGGCCGCTGGGAAACACATCACATGGATGCGGGCAATCTTGAATTTGAAAGTAACTCTTTTGATGGTGCATTTCTTTGCTGGGTACTAGAACACGTACCAGATCCAGCAAGAGTTCTATCAGAAGTCAGAAGAGTGTTAAAGCCAGGATCAAAAATCTACATAACAGAGGTCATGAACTCCACTTTCTTTTTAGAGCCCTACTCTCCAAATGTTTGGAAGTACTGGATGGCCTTCAATGATTTTCAATATGAGAATGCTGGAGATCCATTTATTGGTGCAAAGCTCGGTAACTTTTTAACTGCACTTGGATACCGACAAATTAATACTGAACTCAAAACATGGCATTTTGACAATAGACAGCCACAGAAAAGAAAAGAGATTATTGATTTCTGGACTGAGCTTATGCTCTCTGCAGCTGACAGCTTAATTCAAGCAAATGTCGTCGATGAGGAAACCGTCAAATTAGCCAAAGCTGAACTCAAATCTGTCACAAAAGATCCAAATGCTGTTTTCTTTTATTCTTTTATGCAAGCAGAAGCTCGAGTTATCGATTAAGTCTTAGAAAAACTCGCAGTATAGAGTTCTTGGTAATAACTGCTCTGTGTACCCTTTGTACTTTGAAAGAGCGTGACATTACTAATATTCGATTTAACTCTTTTTGGTTTGGAAATCGTTGAAAGAACATCATTTACATTTCTCTGCTTGCGAATCCTGCCTAAAGTAATATGAGGTCTAAATGTCTTCTGGTCTTCAAAAGATATAACACCTTTTAAACCCTCTTCTAAGTCAGTCTGCAAGGAAATGAGATCTCTACTTTCTTTCACATCGGCAAAAATAACTCGAGCAGCATTAGTATTTGGAAATGCGCTAAATCCAGAAACCTCAACCTTGGCTTCGTTAAAATCCACTTCAAATGATTTTAGGTGTTCGATAATTAAATTTTCTTGCTCATCTTCTATATCGCCTAAAAAACACAAAGTGATATGCCAGTTCTCCTGAGGAACCCATTGGACTTCCATTCTCGATTTATCAAACACAATGCGCATTTGCTGCAAAGTGGCTTCCAAATAATCTAATATAACTTGAGGGGGCCTCACCCCAACAAACAGTCGTTTCATTGAGTTTTTACTTTCAGAATTTTAGCCTCTATAATTTTTGAAGAGAATACTAAGTAAACAAAAACAGAGGATATGACACTCATAAAAAATGGAGCGTCAACTTTGAACACGTATTCATATATCGGATGAGATATCAAACCAACCAATAGAACTGGTATGCTAGCTAACTGACCACCCAATTTGGGAAACCAAAGGCCAAAACAAGTTATAGTTACCGTGCCTGCAGCTCCAAATGCTGAAGCCATAACTACCAAATCGTAAACACTTTCAGAACCAAGAGCCAAAAAGTAAGAAACAATTCCACCAAAGATGATTGTATATCTTGAAAACTGTAACTGAGATTTGGTGTCCATTTTTCTATATCTTTCTCCGAAGATATTGTGACTAATAAAAGCCGAAGTACTTAAAAGCGTGCTGTCTACAGTCGATAAAATCGCGGATACCAAAGCTCCTACAAAAATTACAAACAAAGCGGGATGAAGAAGCTGTTTGGCTAGCATCGGTAAAAACTGATCGGTATCGGCAAGATCTGGCACTAAATCAAAAGCGATCAAACCTAGTGAAACAGGAATCATGCCGACGATTAAATACATTGATCCAGCCATTAAAGATGACTTTCGCGCAACCGAAGCGCTCCGACTTGCAAAAACTCGTGACAGTAATTCCTGGGCCATAATACTTCCCAAAATTGGTACCAACCAGGTGTCGACCCGAACCAACCAAGATTCATCTGCTTTAACCAATGACAACCTGTCAGGAGTAATTTTATCTAGGGCAGACTGAATCCCTCCTGATGCATCAATACCTAAGTACATCAATAATATTAGGCCTAGAATCACAATTGTACCCTGAAGGATATCTGTAACTACATCACCTAGAAGCCCCCCTAGAAAGGTATAAACGATTACAAATCCAGCAGCGACCGTTACCCCTATAGTTGGATCAATCGGTGCTACTATTGATAGAATCTGTCCAAAAGCTCTAATCTGAGCGGCGGCCCACATCAAAGTAGAAGGTATCAAAACAAAAACTGCTAACTTTTCAGTAAATGTCCCGTATCGATTCCTAAAGAAGTCGGCAATGGTCGTCACATTCAGAGACCAAAGCTTCCGAGCGAAAACTAAACCCATTAAAAACAAACACAAAGTAAAACCAAAAGGATCAGCGCGAGTATCAGATAGTCCTCCGGAAAAAACCGCAGCGCTCGAGCCAATACAGGATTCAGCACCAAACCAAGTCGCAAAAATTGAGAAAGTTGCAAGGAGTGGCCCTAAACTTCTGCCAGCCAGAAAGTAATCCTCTTGGTTATTCACTCTGCGTGAAACGACATAGCCGATAACAATTTGCAGCATCAAATATAAAAGGACAAATACCCAAAGTGACATGGGAAAAGTTTAGAACCTAGATATTGGCTTGTCCAACTAATGTAGCAATTTCTTATGAAACCCTAACTAGCACTTAGAAATTCTAACGATAATCTCTGAAAACGACTTTTTTGGGAAAACCCTTCGTGTATTTGATATTTTTGCCGCCAGATGTATAGACGTCAAAGTTGGTATTAGCAAATCTAGTGATCTGATTAGATTCATATTTATTCTTTGGCGTCTTGAATCCAAATTTAGAAAGAGGAACTTTAGCTGAAACTCTTCGAAAGCACGAATTTTTATTAGCGAGATGAGGTTTGTACCGCCAACACTCTTCACCATCATCCCTATTGTTACCACCGTAGGGATTGTAAATCCTAATTTGAACCCTCAAGTGCTCATCATTAACATAAGATCTAAACTTGTAGCCCATCACAAGTTCATCTTTATGAATACGGTACCTGCTAAACCAGTTTAAGTTTTTAAAAGCTTCTTTGACTCTAACACTTTTGACTTTGTAGCTTTTCTGAAACTCTGGACTGTGTGAAAGAAAATATTCACGAAGCAAGATACTCATATTCCTCCAACCACTAGCTTCAGCATAGGCACAATGATCGCCTTGACCCATTACAATGCTATTTACGTGCTTGTTATCATTTTTTTTCTGTTCGACCCTCAGAGGAAGAGTATTGTCAGAGTATCTGATTATCCGATCATTTGTTGAAGATAAAATCGTCGTAGGTATCTGAATATTTCTGTAGTATTTAATGAAATTATTAACCTGGTAAAACTTATCAACGTTTTCATCCATAGTTAATCCAGTAAATGGGGCCAATGGCCAAGGCTCATAATCAGTCCACATGGAATAATAGGCAGTAGAACCTCTACTTATTTGATCCAGCACCTCACTATTTTCCTTGGTTTTTTCGTTAAAAATAGCACCCATAATTGGAATGCGACTTACGATCTTTTTTATATTCTTCTTAGTCCAACCGCTAAACAGATTTCCTATTGTATCCTGCGAGAACATTCTCTCCATACTGTTTCTTAGATTCACCACGGGACAGATTGCTAAAACACTATCGATTGCTGAAGTTCCGTCAGCGAGTAAGTTCATACTTGAATACAAAGAACTATACAGGGCGGAATGCCCACCTAAGCTATACCCCATCACATGCACTGATGAGATCTTTCTAGCGAGATTGGAATTAGAGTTTTTCAATGCTTTTGCAATTTCGTAAAACTGTCGACCGCCATGAAAACCACCTAAGGCCACGGCGCTATTTTCAAACTCAAATTGTGTACTGGTTACGTTAGCTAAGGTTAAGACATGAAAGGGACTTTCATCAAACAGATGCATGAAGAACCCAAAATGCCCTCGGCTTTGAACAGGGTTACAGTAAATACCACACTTACCGATAATTATAGGTCTTGGCTTGCTTCCAGGCTTAAGCGCAATAAAACCCCTTATGATATTTCCAGAGGGTAACTCGATAGCAACACTTCGAATTTCTCTATTCATATGCATGGGATAATATAATGTTGCGGCATCAACTAGTGGGCCAAACCCCGTACGGTTACCTTTTCCAACTTGGTCATTACAATCATTAAACCAACGCTGAACCGTGTTTGCTTGTTTGCGAGTGTCACCTTTAGCTCTTCTAAACAAAGCTCTGAGATTTTCTGAACTACAGTATCTCTCTGTGTAGTTTTCGTTGTAACCTTTCGGTGTCCAAGAAAATAGAGTTTTCGAGTTCTGTCTCTCAGGCTCAATAGAAACTAACTCACCAGATTTGTTGATCTTGCTGACCTCAATCGAGTCTGAAATTGTGAACCTTACTCCAGAACTCTCAAATGACATCGCGAATGATTCACTAGAAAGAACGAATACTAAGATGACGAAAAATAATTTCTCTAGATGAAGTCGAAGTTGCATTCGAATCACAAACTCTCCCACGATTAAAAGTGTCGCTTCTCATATCCTTTCCTTACAAAACTGACAAGAATTAGCACTTTTTGTTAAATTTTCAGTTCACCGCGTTGCATAATTTGATAACTATCTTCATACTGCACAGCATTGGCGGCACTCTCATCCTTTGAATGAGTGCACAAATAAGACTAAGTTGCCTTAGCAAAACAAAGGTAAATAATTATGAAATATCTATTAATTATCCTCTCCCTCGCTCTGGTTTTAGGATCATGCACAAACAAGTCAAAGTCAGGTAAAGAAACTGTTTGGATCTATACATCCCTTTATAAGGACACCATTGCGGATATTAAACCAAAACTCGAAAAAGATTTCCCAAATTTAGAGTTCAAGTTTTACCAAGCAGGCTCTGAAGACATCGCAGCTAAGGTAAATGCTGAAATTATCGCAGGAAAAACTCAAGCAGATATCCTGATCTCTTCTGATCGTTTTTGGTACGAAGAGATGGCCGATAAGGGTTTTTTACACAAATACCGACCACCTAACTCAGTTGGAGTTCCAGAGTATCTTAGAAGTACCGATGACTTTTATTCAACGTTGAGCTTACCGGTTATGGTCCTTTGCTTTAACAATGAAGTATTAAAACCGAGCGATGCTCCCAAATCCTTCAAAGACCTCACAGATATTCAATGGCAAGGAAAGTTCACAACTGGCAGCCCCCTTTCTTCAGGCACAAATTTTACAACAGTTGCTATGCTTCAACACAATTACGGCTGGGACTTCTTTAAAGCACTAAAGAAAAATAAGACCATATCCCAGGGCGGAAACAGCGCTGTGATTCGTAGAATACAAAGCAAAGAACGTCCCGTCGGTTGGGTTCTCCTAGAAAATGTGTTGAGATTTAAAGATAAAGATGACCGACTACAAGTCATATTCCCTAAAGATGGAGTTGTCATTCAATCGAATGTCTTAGCTATAACAAAGGGTGAGGGTAATAGATCTGAGGTAGAAAAAGTTGCCAATTGGATGTTTGGAAAACAAGGCCAAGAGGCAATGATCCGGTCTTATATGTATTCTCCTTTAGATAAGTTTCCACCACCAGCCGGTGCGCCTCCATTAAGTGAAATTAAGGCGAATGCTTTCAAATGGACACCAGAATTTATTCAGAAGGTTGTAAAAGAACGAGAGCAAATTAAAGAAAAGTTCTCTGAAATACTATTCGAATGAAGAACAAATCTTTTAAAAAATTATTCACTTCTCAAGAGTCCCTTATATTTGGGGCTCTTTTAGTTATCGTGGCTATTTTCTGCCTCTACCCTTTTTTGGGATTGTTTCAAAAGGTAGTTACTGCAGATGGCGAATTCAGCTTTAAATACTTTTCAAAAGTATTGAGCTCTAAATCTACCTTGAAAGCTTTCTACAACACCATGCTAGTTTGTACAGGTACTGCAGCATTAAGTAGCTTGATCTCACTGCCGATCGCATGGCTGTTGAAAAGGTCCGATCTACCAGGCAGTAAGAACTTTAAAACGCTCTTTTCACTACCTTATGCTATTCCCCCATACATTGGTGCAATCGCTTGGATCTATTTAGCCAATCCAACAAACGGACTTTTGAATGAAACTATTTTTGGAAAAGGTTTTTTAAATATATATTCCTTAGGCGGACTTGTTTTTGTCATGAGTAGCTTCTTCTACACATTGACTCTTCTTAATTTGCTCGTTGCATTCGATAGAATTGATCCAAGTTTAGAGGAAGCTGCAAGAATCTCTGGCGCCTCACCTTTGAAAGTTTTTTTCAAAATAACACTTCCATTGATTACACCTTCGCTTCTAAGCGGATTCTTATTAGTCTTTTTAGCTTCCGCCGCCAGCTTTGGTGTACCAGCTCTTGTAGGGAGTCCAGCCGATATCTATTTACTAACTACAAAAATCTATACTCTTCAAAAAATGGGTTCAATGTCTGGAATCTATCAGGCGGGCGCACTATCTATTACCCTACTTGGAATTTCGATATTATTGATAGCCGCAAATATTTATGTACAAAAGAAGTTCTCGTTTCAAACAATCTCAGGAAAATCACCTAGAGCAAGTGTCTACCCACTAGGGAAGTTTAAAAAGCTTATCGTTGCCGGGTCAGCCTTCTTTTTATTTGTTATCTTTGGATTACCATTAATTAGTATTCTTCTGTCTTCACTTAGTCCGGTACAAGGAAAGCTTTCCCTCGGCGATCTTACTTTTCAGAATTATATTCGGGTCCTCTTTGAAATGAGCGAAACCCCTAGAGCATTTACAAACTCATTCATACTAGCCATATCTGCAGCAACAATTGGGACCTTTGTTGGTTTTATTATTTCCTTTATGTCTATAAAGACAAGAATGGCCGGACGAAAAGTCATACCTACCATTGCATCTATACCATATACAACTCCCGGAACCGTTGTAGCTCTTGCTCTTATTTTAAGTTTCAGTCAGTCGTTTTTAGGCTTACCAATTTCACTTTATAATACCATGGGGTTACTTGTAATTGCTTATGTAGTGAAATACCTGAGTCTCTCTATTAATGTTAACGGAGATGCTTTGGCTCAGATTGACGATTGTTTGTCGGAAGCCGCTCGAGTAAGTGGGGCAAATTGGATTCAGACAATTAGATATGTATGGCTTCCACTTCTAAAAAATTCCCTTTTTGCAGGATGGTTTCTTATTTTAATGCCTGTCTTCAGTGAGCTAACGATGACCATCCTTTTAGCTGGACCAGGGATGGAGACAATTGGAACCTTTTTGTTTCAGCTGCAAGAATACTCTGATGCATCTGGTGGCGGCGCTGCTGTTATTAGTATTTTTGTTATATTGATAGTTATTACTCTCAATGCAGCCGTTAAAAAAATGAGTAAAGGAGCATATGGATTATGAGCACCGTTACTATTAAAGATTTGACAAAAAAATATGGTGATTTGACTGTCGTTGATAAATTTAACTTAGACATCAAAGATGGAGAGTTCATCTCGCTTCTTGGACCATCTGGGTGTGGAAAAACCACGAGCCTTAGAATGGTAGCCGGACTTGAAAATCCCACAAGTGGCCTTATTAAAATAGACGATGATATAGTAAATAGTGAAGAAATTAATATAGCTCCTGAAAAACGATCAGTAGGCATGGTATTTCAATCCTATGCTGTTTGGCCACATATGAATGTGTTCGAAAATGTTTGTTTTCCTCTCAAACTAAGGAATTTAGATACCAAGACTATTAAGGAGCGTACACTCGAAGTACTAGACGTTGTTGAAATGTCAGGTCTTGAAAAAAGGATGCCGAACCAACTTAGTGGCGGACAACAACAAAGAGTTGCTTTAGCACGGGGATTAGTAATGGAGCCTAAAGTTTTATTACTTGATGAGCCATTATCGAATCTTGATGCTAAATTGAGAGCGAAGATGCGACAAGATATTCGGTCCATTCAACAGAAGATGAAAATCACTGTTCTTTACGTTACCCATGACCAAATTGAAGCTTTTGAAATGAGTGACAGGATGGTTATCATGAACAACGGGCTCGTAGAACAAATCGGAAGTCCAGAGCAAGTCAGAAACAATCCGAATAGTGATTTTGTAAAAGAGTTTATTGATTAGTATTAGAAAGGTTCTCAATTTCTTTTACTAATCTATTGAATTCAGCCCCTCGATCCTGAATTTCTTTAGTAATTATTTTGATGTCATTTAAGATCTTTGAGTTGGGGTCTTCTTTAACAAGGACAACCAACTCATCACCATTTATGGAATTTTTTAGGTTCTTTAACAAGACCTCTAAGTTTTGAATTCTCGAGGGAATTGTCCGGAGCAATCTATCTAAAGAATCCACTTTTTCAGCCTCTTTTCTATTAGCTTCAGAACGACTGACAGATATCGCCTTTTGTACCGAATCAATCTGCTTTCGGACTGAGGAATAATTTAATCTAAGCGCTTGGACCTGAGAGAAGCTGCCCTTAAAAAAGGATTCTGACTCAACAACAAGTATTGATTCTTTATTAAAAAAGTTTTTCATTTTTTCTGAGGAAGAATTGTAACTATTAATCTGATCCTCCAAGACCTTCAGTGTCTCACTCCTACTCTTTAAACTACTTTGAATCTGATCGTATTGAGGGTCTTTTCCCGTTATTACCTCACTTTTTCCAGAAGAGAGGTTCACTAGTTTTTGATTAATCACCTTTAACTTGCTAATCGAGGATGAATATTGTTCTCTGGAAGTTCTGATCGCAGTATAAAGCTGCTCTATATTTTCCTTATAGCCTTCTTTAAATTCTGAGTTTAGCTTTTTGAAGCTTTGGTAGATCTTCGTTTTCTCCAAGAAGTCCTCAGAAATCTGCTTTTCCGCCTTTTCTATACTCTTGTTATATTCAATCACGTTGGATTTAATTTGATCTGCTCTATATACTTTAACACAGCCAAAAACAAATAATGACAAACTCGTAAGAAGTAAAAAACGCATAATCACCCGGTAGTTAACATTCCTGATGCAATTCCAGTAACAGTCTCTCGAAGAATTATATCATCCTCTTTATCTAAAGCGACTCTTTGCAATACATTAAGTGGGTAAATTGCGGTTGACCGCAAAGAGATACTCTCCTCTAACCAAGGAGAACTCCAGAGAAGTTTGGACTGTCCCGTTAGTTCTTTTATTGCTTTACATGAGGCCTTGTACTCGCCTTCAATCATAGATAGAACTTTAAGCTTCTCAGATTTTTCTAGATCAGAACTCATTACATAAAAGCCAAACACTCCCATATCGACTTTCGCCAAACTAAAGGCGGCTTGTTTTATATATGAGGCAAAAACAGGCTCTTTTTTAAATGCACGAGCGATCTTCTTTTTCTCAGAACTTGGCATCTCTTTCCAAGCTGAACCTAGCCCCCACCACACCACAAGCAAGACTCTTGTTTGTGTCCAGCACAAAATCCACGGAATCGCTCTCAAACTTTTTAAACTCAACTCAGCAGATCGTTTTGACGGTCTGGAACCTATTTTCAGTTTATCAAGGTACTTATAGGGGGTGACGATCTCTACAAAGTTTAGAAACTCAGTATCGGCAACAAGGTTTTGATAATGAGTGGCTACTGATTCTGAAAATTTGATTAGCTCTTCGGAGGGTGCAGGAACCGACCCAGGGCCATTTCGACCATCAAGCTCATTATATATCTTCACCAAATTCCTCTTCAGAACTTGAGTCGACGAAAACGTCCTTTGTACCATTTCACCCTGAATCGTCGCCTTGAAGTCCACGAGAGCACTTTGAGGCCACCATGAAATTTGCTCCTTAAGACTTCCTCCACCTCGCGATATACTTCCACCAGAACCGTGGAAAAATACGGGTTTTACTTTAAATTTTGAAATAACCTTATTCAGCTTAACTAATGCTTGAGATATGAGAACACGACTAGACAGACTTCCCGACTCCTTCGACGAATCTGAATATCCCAGCATCACTTCGTACCTGCCGTCGAAAATATCTTTATGTGTCTTCAGGATATTATCTCTCGACAACACATCAACAAGAATCTTTTCTCCATCTAGAATCGCTTGTCTCGTTTCAAGCAAAGCAACTACGGGCAGCTTGTAACCCTCAAAAATGAAATCTACTAACTTTATGCCATTCGAAACATCGTTCGATGAACAGACCATACTCAAAATAAGAGCTCGACAGTACCATCGAGGATCACCTCCAGAGGAAATAGATTTCAGAGTTCTTAACATTCTCGATATGGCAAAGTGAGATGAAGCATTTTCCGACGCCTCTTTGACGATTTCGGAATCCTCTCTTAACTCAAGTGGGACACACAATCCGGGATAGACATAAAATACTTTTTTAATCTGCTTGAAATAAAAATCATCAGAAAAATTAATTTCATTTAAATAGTTTTCTATGAGAGTAAGCTGCTGTTTACATTGGAGAATTCTTTCCGCATCACCATCTCTTATTGTATCTATCGTTTTTAACTTGGAAATTAGAGAATCACATGCCGACAATCCGTCTTGTTGCTTCGAACCCTCATTGCTTACCATCTCAATGGATGTTCGCAGCTTAGTGCTGAAAGACTCAAGAACCTTTAAAATGAAAGATCTTGAGGTTTCAAGTGATTGAATCATTACTTTTTCATCAACGCCAGGGTGGCCGTCTTTATCTCCCCCAACCCAACTTCTGACAAAAACGTCATTTCTACCATGATTTAGAGTCGCCATCGTACTTAGGACTTTTTCATTTAGTATTAATGAATAAATATATTCAGCCTCATCAGCGACTGTTGGTTTTGATTGCTTAGCCAAAGGCGTACGCAGGAGTAAAGAAATATTGTATTTAAAATAATTATAGTTAACTATTTTTCCGTAACTAAATGATTCAACGATGATTTCACGGATCTCATTCAAAACTTTAACACAATCTTGAGATCTAGCTTCGGTGGGGTGTGCAGTAACCACAAAGATAGTTCTGGTTGACTGCTTTGAACTTCGCGAAGCTAAATCCTCTTTTCGTGAAGTTGTCTCAATACGATGTGATCTGTAAGCCAATTCACATTGATTAATAAGCTCTAAGTAAACAGAAAAAGAATGAGCAATTTTATACAGTTCATCAGACGACTTAACTGCATTCAACTTCTTTCGAATTCTCATCATTTCTTTAAGAACATCTGCTGAACTCTTTCTCCTAAAAAGCTTTATCTGCTCCCTAAGAGATTCTATTTTTTTATATGTTCCTTTTCCGTACTGCTCCTCAATGCATACTCCCAAGACATCGATAACATGGTGAACCATTGATTTAAGTTCTTTAGGAAGCTTTTTCACTCTGGACTCTCTTGGTACTTGTTAACTCGAACTAATGAAAACTACTAACATATATTGACGCATATATTTTTTGATTTAACAATGCCTTATGAGTATGAGCCAATCAAAACTGAATAATTATTGCCTATTGATTTTAACGGCTATTGCGGCCACATCAGCCCTGATCTACACGCGACCGGTTTTAGTGCCTTTTGTAATTGCACTATTCTTCTATGCGATAACCTCACCACTGATTCGTGCTCTTCAAACGAAACTAAAGATTCCAAGAACTCTTTCAATAATCATTACAATTGTACTTTTTCTAGGTGGCTCTACTTTGTTAATCGCATTAATTGCTTCTTCAATCGAAGGATTCATCAAGGCAACCTCGATTTACAAAGAAAGAGTGGCAGAATCCTTGATTGGAGTCTCAAACTTTCTAAATGAATTTGGAGTAAGTCTAGATATTGAAAGTCTAACGAAAGACATTAAGGACGTTCCTATATTCTCTATTTTACAACAATCAAGAGGAGTAGTTTCTGTTGTAGGAAATTTCTCTCTGGTAGTGATAGGTAACTCAGCTCTAATAATAATTTATGTTTTATTTCTTATTTTCGGAGAAACTACGACACCAAAAAATGAGCTGATCCAGACAATATCGAGTAAGATTTCAAAATATGTAGCGACAAAATTTCTAATGTCTCTAGCTACAGGAACTATTACCGGAATAATATTAGCAATATTTGGTGTCGACCTTGCTTTCATGTTCGCTGTTCTCACTTTTCTTTTAAATTTCATTCCTTCAATTGGTTCTATAATTGCCGTGCTCCTTCCGCTACCAGTGGTATTGCTTGAGTTTGGCATGGGAGTCCAATTCACGAGTGTTCTTGTGCTGACCGGAATGACACAGGTCGCAATTGGTAATGTCATTGAACCAAAACTGATGGGGGAAAGCATGGATCTCCATCCTGTGGTGGTAATGGTATTTTTGACCTTTTGGGGTCTTGTCTGGGGAGTACCTGGAATGTTTCTAGCTGTGCCAATCACGGCTATTATTAAAATAGTTTTGGACAAGATTGAGACTACAAAACCTATTGCTGAAATATTGGCAGGTCGGATTCCCAAATCTTTGTAAAAATTAATCTCTAAAATGTTAATTTTGGTAAGCACAACTTCTACCAAGTTGAGGATATAGGAATGATCCTTAGACTGATAATATGAAGAGCGTATTATTTATTCTTTTAGTCTATTCAGGAAGTGCACTTGCTTGCGCAGATTTTGAGGGTCATTGGACAGGAGTATGTAAAAGAGGCGACAAGACATTTAGAAGTGAAACTACAATACTTCAAAACTCCTGCCAAAGCATTAAAATCAATAGAATCTCTTACTATGTCGGAAAGCCGACTGTAGAAGTGAGAACCTCCAAGAATAAAAAGAAATCCTATAAAGAAGTTTCTGTTTACAATATCAGATGGAATGACGATGAGACGATCTTGTTTCTGAATCTCAGGTGGCTTGGATGGTATCTCAATCACCCCAAAACATGGTCTGGAGGCGCTGCCGGCTCTTTAAAGATAAAGGACGGCAAGCTTTATTCACTTAGAAAGTTCAAAAAAGGAACGGAACGATGTCGATATAGACTCGTTGAATCTGAATAGATTTAACTAGTCATCATCATCATCGTCATCGTCTTCATCGTCTTCGTTATCTTCTTCGTCTTCGTCATCTTTATCTATTTTGGGTCTGGCGGTAATCGGAGTAAAGTCTACTTTAATCTCAGCGCCCTGATTTGGAATGGCTTCACCGTTAAAGATAATGCTGTTGCTATCAGTATTGTAACTCCATCCATTCTCATTATCCCGAGGAATAATACTACCATCGACTTTCACAACGATTGTTTTGACATCTGGAGTTCTATTTAAAGGAAACTGGGTGGCCAAAGATAAAATTTTGCCTGAGATATCCTTTAATGATTTAGAAAAGTCAGAACAGATATCTCCAATAATTCCCTGAGTTTTATCGACCAATTCCATTAGCCTCTGACCAATTTTCTGTCCACCACCTGATCCTATGAGATTATCAAGACAACTTTTATCAGGAATAGCAATTGCTGAGACACTGAACATTGTCAGGAGTGAATCTCCTCGAGTTAAGTCATCCAGATACTGATAGTAATCATCGGAAACATGCAACTCGGGGTTTGAATATTGCCCACCAATGGAATCCTTTCCATCATGCGAAAAATCGTCCTCATCGCTGACGATGATCACAGCTAAAAAGCTACCCTCTCGAAGGAATCCATCGTTATTGGCGTTATCTAGAGTTGCTACAATACTTTGAAAGGGTCTTTCGTCACCTGCACCCATAATTCCTTGAAGGATATTGGACAGAAAGTTTGCTTTTAGATCTGGAGTATTTTGATTAACAATACTATGTCCGCTAGGGCCATCAATTTCATTCCCGTCACGAAGATCACTAAATCCGCTTTCTTCTGTCATTGGATCCACTACGTACAAGTCTTTGTATGCTTCTGTAGTAGTTACGGCCATCTGAAAATCTAAATTCCGCCCTATAAAACTACTAATAAATGAATCAAAGTTTTTAGCTAAATTTTGTTGTGAATTTTGCATGGAACCGGAGTTGTCGATGACCCAGAGGATATCAATCTTTCTTGCATATTTTGGTTCGTTCTGCTTAAAAATATTCGTCTCACTCTCTAGCTTGAAGGCTTGCTTCTCCGAGCATGCAGAAAGTAAGGCGCCGAGAACAACCAACGTGAAAAGTAGGCGCATAATAATTCCCCTTATTCTTTTATTTTTTTATTTTAAGGGACATTAGCTAGGCCTCAAAATCTCACCTAATGTACTTAAAGCACTGAGCTTTATCGCAAGTAGGGCATCTATGAGACAGAGTAAGTCTTTAGAATCACACAATAACTACTTTTTTATGAATGCGAAAAATAATTTCGCTTGCAAAAGCATTCGACACAAACCTACATCTTCGGATTAAACCGCTATCGAAATTCCAACAGATCCATACAAAGTGTTTAACTCATTTTCGTAAAGGGCATATTTAAAAGTCATTAAACAGTTTCCTTAAAATTAGATTACCAAAATGAACTTGCTGGTTTTCATTGGATACGATGCTAAACCCCTCTTTAATGAAGATCCTTAGTACGTCCTCGTCAGTGCTTTTTAAACCAACATAGACTGCAATCTTTCCCATTGCCTGAATTTTGTCTAAATAATTGACTAGTTCATGCTCCAAAAAAGATCTAACTTCAGAAGTGGTAGAACTCTGAAAAAACAGAACTTCAGAAGCCGTATTACTAATCGATTGAAAGGATATCATTGCCGATTCTTTGGAACCACTAAAGATCAAAGCATTATTCAACACTTCCGATAGATTCAGTCCATTGAGTTTACTATTTAGTTCGGATTCATTGAGTTTAGGGTAATTACTTTTAATAATTTTAATAAAGCTTTCCAATGAAACTCTTGATTTCGAAT
>CAZFYV010000057.1:0-15253 GCA_964523195.1 uncultured Pseudobdellovibrionaceae bacterium | reverse complement strand
CGCCTGCAGATTGCATTAGACACTGCTTGGCAGTGGCCTCGTTAGGGAAACTCTTAGAGTAAGACAAACAAACTCGAGACCCTCTCATAATCTGTTCGCTGGCAAACAATAACCTAATCGCATTACCCCATGATTTAGGAGCTAGAGGAGAGCCAGAGTTTTCCTTGGCAAACTTTATGTAACCGTCAACAGCCTTTTCGCTCTCTTTAGTATCTTCTAAGACCTGAACCTCTGAGAAATAAGCCTCTTGATAGATCTTTTTAATCTTACGCTTTCGATCACTATTTGCAGTAAGCTTGAGTAGCGCTGATGACTCCTTTTTGAGCTCCGTATAGTTTTTCTTTAAATTCAAGATATCCAGATAAAGATCTTGAGCTGATTGCCCCTTTTCAGTTTTAGGGTAGCTACGCCCGATCATCTTAAGATCAGGGCTGGCCTCATCATAACGACCTTTTCTATATGCGATTAATGCCTTCTTGAATCTGATATCTAGAGAGTACTTTCCTTTTGGAAACTTCTTTACGTAGTAATTACCTAAAGTCACAAACAGATCTTCGTCTTTATCTGACCACTCATCTTTAACGGCCTTTTCTAAGGACACGATCGCTGCATAAGCCGTATCATGATCGAGTTTCTTAGGCGGCTTTGCCAGTTTTACTAGAGCGTATTGCTCACTGGCATCCCTAAATCGATTCATTTGGAAGAGGAGGTCAGCGTAGCTTCCCCTAACTGGCGCTAGCTCTGGATTAGTCTGAGCATTATGCCTGATATACACTCTATATGAAGCTTCTGCACTCGTAGCAAATACAGGGAATGTTTGATTCTTTTTCCACATGCGATGCCATTTTGCAGCCAAGTTCTTAGAGGTAGATGAGATTTTGTTTTGGCAAATCTCTCCTATTATTTTCTCTTTTTCATTCTTTGGGTCTAAATTAGTACAATACTTAGAAAAGCTTTCCATCTGAGCCACTGCTTTTTCACGCTCACGCATTTCTTCATAGTTCATAACCAACATTTGATATGCGTCCGGAGTTTTCTCAGAATCTGGAACTTCATCAATTAAGTTATGAAGTACTTTTTCAACGTCTTTGAAACGACTGTGCCTTCTGTATAAACTTACAAGTCGAAGAACATAAGGTGACATATCCAACTCGGCAGCTTGTTTTTTGAAGTAAGCTACAGCATCTTTGGCCTCGTAGACTTCACCATAAAAAAGAGACATATCTCTCAATGCTTCTTTTCTGAGATCTAATCGCGAATCGAGCTTATTCTTGGTTATGTATTGCCCATACTTAACAACTTTTTCAAGCTGCCCCATGGCCGCTACAGCATCGTTCAAGTTATACTGACACCATGCTGCTTTATAGAGTCCATATGGGTAAACTCTTGAATTTGGAAACTTCTCAATCATTTGAAAGTGCTGTAGGGCAAATTTAAAGTTTCTTCTATCGTAGTTGATCTCTCCAATAGCCAAGTGTGCATCTGGAACTAAAATTGAATTCGGGAACCTTTTAACGATTTCCCAATAGATCTTTTCTGCTAATTTATTGTGACCTAGTTGCTGACGCGCAAACGCATTGTTAAAAAGAACTAAATCATATTTCTCAAATTTCCTAAATCTTTTGCGAATCTTCTCATAGACCTTGATCGCGCTGCGAATCTCTTTTGATTGAGAAGCCTTTCTAACTCGTTTTGGTATTAAGCTGGTCACGGTATCGCTTTGACGATGAATCTCAAAGAATCTTTCAGTTTTAGCTCTTCTCATATGGAGTTCTGCCAATCGAAACCACATCTCAGGTTCTATGGACTTTCCACGGTACTTTTTGATCAGATACTTAATCTGCTGGAGTGCCTTTTTTTCACTGCGCTCAACCAACAACTCAGTTTTCAGAGCTTTAACTTCATTACCACGTTCATCACCAGCAACCATCTTTAGCTCATTATGAATATCCTTCGGCTTACCTTCTTTCGCGAAGACAGTCGAACCGAAGTACAGAGCTGTTAAAATTATTAATAGTTGCGCGAATCTCACCATCTTATCCTACTCTCCTAAAGTAGCCATTTTTAAATCTGTATAACCTGCAAGCGAAGCCGTATAGAGCACCTTCCTCAAAGTGTCATACGAGAGATTTTCATCTGCCTGCATGAGTATTCTTCCTGTAAACTGTATTGCCTTGTTCTTTTCAGCAATCTCCTGTGTCTTTTGAGCTTCTTTCTCAAGATGTGAATAAAGAGCTGTAATAAAGTCAGGATCTTCCTTATTCAAATCTTTCGCTATGACTATCCCAGATTCGAAAGCCAATATCTTCATATCATCCACGAAGACACCTTCTTGAGACACAACAAGCTTTAGAGCCTCTATTGGAGCTTCTTGGCTTGTCGAAAACGGAAGGGTCAAATCTTTAGAAGGAGTCAAATTAACAGCACTTGTAGAGTAACTCTTCAAAAGAAAGACCAATAGAATCGTAAACATGTCCACCATAGCCGTTAGCTGTAAGACAAAGGTAGATTTCTTATTGTTCTTTTTCATTCGCTCAGTGACTCGTGACATTTACCCCTCCATCACATTCCCAAACACAACGTTCGGAAAGAGTAAGTTCGTTGTTGCCGACTCTTGAGTCTTTGAATTCTTGATTGTAAATTTCTCGCCACTATCACCGGTGTCACGAACTGAGTCCATAATCTGAACTATTTGCTTGTAGCTCAGCTCTTTCGATGGCTTAAGCATTAGCTTGAACGAACGAGGATATTTCTTTTTCACCCGAACAAGACCTTTTTTCAGTCCGTCTAAATCGAGCTCACCACTTTTTAGTGACACGCGATTACTCGATTTTTTACCATTAACATCGACTACGATCGTAAAACCTGACTTGAGATTAGCATTAAGTGAAACCTCAACACTTCTCTCTCCGTTTTTAGCATCCTCTTTGATCGCCTGCTGAATTACTTGGGGGAGAGGCGATTCAATGATTTTCACTCTTACAAATACAGTCGATAACAACAATATCGGTATAAGCGCAACCATCATCGCTAGCATGGGTGCTAGATCTAAATCGTAGTTTGGCTCTTCAGCCTCTGGCACAATTACCTTACGTTTCATCAAAGAACTCCTTAGACCTACTAGGCCGCTCTCGGTGGAGCTTTAGGTGGTTTCTTTTCGTCTTTCATATTCGCTGTAAAAGCACCGGTCATTGAAAGTGGAGCATAATGACGAGTTGTTAATATATCCACAACCTTGGCAGAATGCTCAGAAACCTCTTCTAGCAAACGACCTTGGCGTGCGTGTAAAAATGCATAAGTAATCATAACAGGAATAGCTACCGATAGTCCTAGGGCTGTTGTATTCATCGCCATCGAAATACCTTGTGCTAATAACTCTTGTTTTTGAGAAGGATCAGCAAAGGATACAGCTTCAAAAGACAAGATAAGTCCCTGGATCGTACCAAGAAGACCAACGAGAGTTGAAACGTTTGCGATCATCGCTAAATAACCCAAGCGTTTTCCTAACTTAGGAATAACCTCAGCCATGGCGATGTCCATACCTTGATTGATCGACTCATCATCTCTATCAGATCTTTCAAGAACAGCTTTCACAACATGTGGAAGAGGCTTGTCACCTTGATTCGCACAAAATGTAATTGCGTCTTCAATTTGATCCTTCATCACCATTCCACGTATATGCTTCATGAATGACTCTGAGTTAATGCCATAATCCTTGTATAGAACCTTCACTCTCTCGACAATAATCGCGAGTGCAAAAAGCCCCATCGCTACAATGATAAAGGCCGGAATTCCACCATCAGCTATCATTTCGAAAATCTTCATTGATATCCCCCTTAATTCTTAATTCCAACCGGATCATAATCGATGCGAACCTTAGCGTCTGCTTGAGGCACTGCACTCCCATGAAACCGAATTGCATTTAAATCTTCTAAGTATGTCCATCCATTGCTTGCGTCTTGAGGTACTTCTACCCCATTCACATAAACCTTTATGGTTTCTACTTTTGGTTCTCTTTCTAAGTAAAAGTCAGTCACGAATTCAATAACTCGCGATTTTACGGCATTTAGAGCCGAGCGAAGGTCCGCGCTACAGATGTTCTCAGCAACGCCACCTGATTCAGTAACTAGATCTAAATATTTAAGACCTGGTTGATAATCTCCATTGAATGTCGAACATGAAGTATCATTAGGAAGAACTCCAATAAAGTGAGCTACCCAACTTCTTTCACCTGAAGGTAATGGTGGCTTAATTGAGTCCAAGAATGCCACATAGTCTTCATTGACGCTCTGATCATCTTCGTTCGTGAGGAATATTATTACGAGAAGAGAGTCTTCTCTTAAAAATCCCGCATTTTGAAACTCAAGCTTTTCAGGAGATAGAGCTTCTTTCATTGCCCCAAGGCCTTGCTCTACTGGAGATCCACCTTGTCCAATGTTCAACATTCGACTCGTTAAAGTACCAACTAAATCAACAGAGTTTCCACTCAAAACTCTATCATCCGAGTTTCCAATAAATTGACCTTGAGATCCCCTAGGAGGGTTTCTCATATCAGTTGTAGTAACGCCTATATGGAAATTCAGTTTAGTATCTTGAAGTGCTGAAACAAATATCGCCATCTGTTCGGCAAGAGCGATCTGATGTTTTTCCATTGAACTTGAATTATCGATGACCCAAAGAACATCAACCTCGTCATTAATTTTCAAAGACGTTTGTTGGTCGTCTGTTTGTGGAGCCAAATTGAATGCAGACTCATTGCCGCAGGCAATAAGCGCAAGTGTAGCTAATAATGTCAACAGCAAACGTACCAATATCATGTTGACTCCCCAAAGTCATTTGTGAGTGCTCTAAGTTAGGAAAGTACATACAGATACTGAGCGCTAAATAAAATTTTCTTTTATTTGCTCTCTGGAAGGTACATGCAGAAATGAGAGATATATTAGTGCTTAATTGATTTAATTAAGCCGCATTTGCTTTTTCATGCTCGTCGGTCTTCTTTGACGTAAAGTCATGAAGGTTTCTTTGAGCTTGAGTATTAATACTCGTAAATTTCACACCATAACGAATTGGCGTTCTTTTATCTTTGATTCCTTTCATATACTGCTTGGATACAACTTCACAAACGGCATTGAAAGGAGGTAAACCATCTGCGGGTTTAAAGTGTAAGTACAAAGTTTGCCCAGGCTGCAACATCGCATTCTCAATTACGAGCCCTGCACCACCAGCACTAACTTCTAAACTTCGGCCTTTCCAAACATGTTTATTATCATGAACAATGATTGAAGAAAGGAATCCAACTCTTACATGTCTACGTCTAAAAAAGATTTCTGATATCTCATCATTACCAGAATCTTTGAGGTCTCTAATCGACTCCGGACTAAAATCCTCTAACTCCGCGACTCTTTTCCACGTCGTTAAACTTTGATTCCAAACGTAGTCAAATTCATATATCGACTTCTCTTGAAGCATACGAATGACATCTCTATAGGCAAACGGACCAAACTTATTCTCACCCTTCAAAACAAACCATTCGTGTTCTGCAGGATTGTAGTCTTCTGCTTGCTGCTGAACAATAGTCTTGTCAGCCACCGTCTTTTCCATCTCTTCCACATTATCGTTCTCTTTGATTCCAGAAAGAGTGTTATTAACAGCTTCTTTAACCTGTTCACCAACTATTGGATGTTGCACAAGAAGAACCCAATCTTCTTTGTCTTCGTCGTAACAGTAATCACTAAGATCTAATGCCTTAGAGTTTACCTCTTGGATGATTTGCTCGACAGTGTAAGGCCCTTTGGTCTCACCTTCGTGTGCTACATAAAAATGAGTTTGCATTGTCTTCTCACCTTTGTTGAATCCTCTCCGAGACTCAAGTCTCGTTACATAAGCAATCGGCCTATGGAGAACAGGACTTAATCCCTAGTTAAATACTTTTTTCGGGAAATTTCGAGACCTTAAGCTAGTCTTGGATCAAAAAAACACAAAACCCCCTGTTTCAAACTGGGATTTGCAGAGAAGTTCGACACTTTCAGAAATATTCAAAAGAATCAGACCTTTGCTAAACTTTATCCACATAAGTTTCCCACAACCCTTCATTCTTCAAAAAAATTATGTTCCACGGACTCGGCATTCAAAAAGTGTCACTTCTCATCATTAGTTCGACATCGGTGGGTTCACCAAAAACGATACATTCCAAATCAAAAGGTATAATTTCTGCTCATATCTATATATATGCGCGCACTCGGTATCGTCATTTCGACAGTCATTCTATTGAGCTTCGAAACAGGAATCTCAGCGATAAACCTTTCTAGAGAAGCAACCTGCCAAGACTTTATTGGAGGTTACGGCCTCCTTCAACCTCTCCACGACGGACTCATCGAAGTGACTCTACAGGCAAACCAACGATACCCTCAAAATTTTACCGGAATTCAACTCATGGGTATGCTCTCTGTTTTTCATGTCCCAGAATTACTCCAAGTCTTAAACCTTGAGTTAACCCAAAATCAGATCTATCTCTATGCCGAAAGACGAGCAAAAACCCATGGTCGCTTTAATATTAATGATCCTGGTGTAAGAGCAAGTCTTCAAGAGGGCGAAGATCAGTTCATTAAAATCAACTACGTTTTTAATCAAAGTATCGCTTTTAAGCACCGTATAGTGAACGTGGCCAAACAGCTGGTGGCATACCAATTTAAAGACGATCTAGTTACACATCAAAGAGTCTTAGATTATTTTGACTCCATCGACAGCCAGGGTAATGGTACAGATGAAGCACTTAGTAAACTCTATCAATTTCTTACCGAAGCCAATGACGAAGTCCTAAGACCAATCAGAGTCTTTTTTGATAAAGTTGAAGATCTTTTGGTTGCTGACACCGTCTACGCAAAAAATTGGAAAAAGCGCTACAGTGATGCAATCCAAGACTGGTACTATCACCGCTCTCTAGCTAAAGCCAATGGTAAACCCGAAAACGAGTGGCCCGATATCCACGTATATACAGGAGAGCTAATAAAAGAACTCAGGCTGAGACTCGCAGACTTCGTTGGAGTTGCTCTACTTGAGACATTCCCAAACATGCCAGAAGATGATCGTAGAGATCTCGCACTTGCAATTATAAGATAGATAACACTTTAATAACGCAACCAAAAGAACCGATAAGACAGTATGAATTTCGATGTCTTATTTTTGGATCTTGATGGTGTTCTCAATAACAATGAGTTCTTTGCCAAACAAAGGGCCAACCCCAAAGAGTATATTCACAAAAAGTTTTGCTCGGGAAACATAGAGGTCCTCGAAAAACTCTGCTCTGACTTCAAGGTCAAAGAGATTGTAATCACAAGTACCTGGAGAATGGGACGGTCCGTTCAAGATCTTCGAGATATGTTGGCAAAAGATGGTTTTAAACTCGCAAATTTAATTACAGACAAGACGGACGAAATAGGTGGCCCGGGCGGGAGAGCAGAGGAAATTAAATCCTGGATGGACATTCATAAACCAAACTCTCATATTGTCCTCGATGATAACCCGATAGGAGACACTACAGGACTCAATTTCCATCGAGTCCATTCATCTTACGGATTAACCAACGACGATCTTCAGAAAATCTCAGAGATATCTATTTAATCGCTTCTCGAACATAGGCTGAGAAGTTATCCATGACCCATACGATAACCGCAATAACGAGGATCACGACACCCACCTCGTTCCAAAGCGACTGTCTTTGATATAGAAGTAATAGTTCTCCGACACCACCACCGCCGACAAATCCGATGATCGTGGCCATACGAACGTTAATATCCCATCGATATATCGTAAAGGATATATAAGGAAGTACGATTTGTGGAACCACAGCAAACCAAATCGTCTGCAGAAAAGATGCTCCTGTAGACTCGATTCCTTCGATTGGCCCTTCATCAACACACTCAACAATCTCAGAGTATTGCTTCGCCAGGGAGGCAATGGAGTGCACTAAGAGAGCTAACATCCCTGCAAAAGGACCAAACTCGACCCAGATTGCAAAAATGATGGCCCACATAATTGGCTCAATCGAACGCATGATATTGAATAGAGTTCTCGCAGAAAGATAAACAACGAATCCAAGAGGCGTGTCGCCCATGATGTTCTTAGCAGAGATAAAACTCAAGACAAAAGCAACTGGCACTGCAATCAAAGTGGCCATAAATGCGATAAAGACCGACTGGATAGCCTTCCAAACCACATCTGGAAGCACATCCCAGTTTGGTGTCATCAGTTTATCAACGAGGCGGAAAACGTTTTCTATATTTCTGATATCGAGTAACTCGATAAGATCCATCTCGGTCACAAAATAACCAAGAATCGTCATTAACAAAACTGTTAGAAATGTTTGAACACCCCAAAATGTTTTAAACCACTGAACATGTTTTCCCGTTGGAACTTTTTTATGTGGCGGAGCGAATAAGAGTTCACCAAGAGTTTTAATTCCCGCTTTGTTAATACCAAAGCTAATAAAACTTCCTATAATTACGCATATTAGAAAAGCCAAAGAATTCTGCGATAGATTTAAAACCTGTTCCTCATCGGGTTGATAAATAACTAAAAGGATTACCGATAGAAAAAATCCAAAGTTCAAACTGTCAAAAAGCATTCTTTTAAATAAACTGGCTGCCATGATCCCTAACCTAATTTACGTGTACTTCTTTAGCGCCTTCGCCGTAGATTTTCTCAAACCAGGCTTCGTCGATTTCTTTTGGATTTCCCTCGTAAACGAGCTCACCGTCTTTAAGTGCAATCACTCGATCAGCGTACTCTTTGACCAAACTTAAAAAGTGAAGGTTACATACGATAGTTAATCCCAATTCACGATTCACTTTTCTCAGATAATCCATAACTGTATGACAAGTCGCTGGATCTAAGCTTGCAACTGGTTCGTCAGCCAACAAAACTTCAGGAGCCTGTGTGAGTGCTCTAGCAATCGCAACTCGTTGCTGTTGTCCACCAGACAACTGATCAGCTCTATAATAAGCTTTATCGCCAATTCCGACGAGATCTAAATACTCTTTCGCTTTTGCTTCATCATCTTTCGCAAAAAATCCCATCATCGATTTCATGTTCGAAGTTCTGGAAAGAGAACCAGTGAGTACATTTTTGATCACCGAATGTCGCTCAATCAAATTAAAGTGTTGGAAAATCATAGCCATTCTTTGGCGTACTGACTTTACTTTAGCACCTTTTACGTGAGCTATGTCCTCACCATTAAAATTGATCTCTCCTTCGGTCGGATCGTGCAAACGATTCAAACAACGCAATAAGGTCGATTTTCCCGATCCACTTAAACCGATTACGACAAGGAATTCGCCACGTTTAACATTAAAGGTAACACCTTTGAGAGCTTTAACCCCATTAGGGTAAACCTTTTTCAGATCTTTAACTTCAAGGATATTATCTGTAGCCATAATGAGCTCTACTTCTTTTTAGCTTTTTGAGAAGCAGCGTCTTTTACCAAATTAGCCGCTGACGTACCTAGAGTTTTAATCATTTTTCGGACCCCGTCGTAGTCCGCATCTGTAGAAGCTTTGAGCTCAGTGATGCCAAATAGTTTTCCGACAGCATCTTTTCCTTCAGGCATTTCAATGAGCTTCATAAACGCTTCAACGACTTCCTTCTTCATTTTATCTGGCATGTCTTTGCGGAATACGACTGGCTCATTTGGAATATCAGAGGTGAGGTGAAGAATCTTAATCTTTTGTTCAACGTCAGGATACTGAGTTTTAACCAAACGCCTTGCATCCTGAATTTCACCCTCTTCTGGTGGAGAGTAAAACGCAGCACCAGCATCAACGCGGCCCTTGTAAATCATTGAAACAACAGCATCATGGGTCATTGCGAATATGTGCTTACCTGTCTCTATCTCTTTTTCTTTAAGCTCTTTAAGTGGCAACAAATAACCTGATGTAGAGGCTGGATCCACATAGGCAATGGTCTTTCCGCTTAAATCTTCAAGAGATTTAATTTTACCATCTGCTCTGGCAAGAATAGTTGATCTATACGTAGCACGACCGTATCTCACAACAGTTAGGAGAGCTTGAGCTCCAAACTTTTCATGGGCCAAAATGTATCCGAAAGTATTTAGGGCCGCAATATCAACTCTGTTCGCACCAAAGGCTTCAACAACAGCGATATAACTTTCGGGAATTCGAACTTCAAAGTGGTAAGGCGTGAGTTGTTCGAGAAGTCTTTTAACAACCTTCGATTTATCAGCGAGCGTTTTAGCTTCCACCGACGGAACAAAAAACAATTTAATAGGATTGTCTTTTGTTCCTAATTCTTTTTCTTTAAACGTACACGACGTCATTAGCGCAAGAATGACAAGTAAACCAAACAAAGCGACAAGTTTTTTCATGAGAATATCCCCTGTAAAGGCTGGTTTTTTAACAGAAATTAATTCAAAGAACCACAAAAATACCTTCAAAATAGGCTCTAAAAGTGGCAGACTCCTTGATATGACGCGCGACTCTAACAAGGTATTATTCGACTTCCTTAAGCATCCAAATGGCCCTCACCATTTTATTTTCGATATCGACTCTACTCTTGTACATGTACATACCCGTAATCACTCAATTTTAGTGGATTTCATCGCCCAACCTGGAATTCCTGAAAAATACCCGGAAGCTTGCGCAAAATTCTCCACCGTGGAATTTCTAACCTCTGATTGGGGCCTAAAGGACACATTGTTTCGACACGGTCTTAATAATAAGGACGACGAATTTTTTTCCGATTTGGAGAGACACTGGAAGAAAAACTTTTTCTCCAATGATTTCCTCCACCATGACCTTCCCGTCAAGGGCTCTGTGGACTATGTAAACCGAGTCTTAAAAGAAGGACATTTTGTTACCTACCTTACAGGTAGAGATGTTCCCAATATGTTAGAAGGAACTCAACGAACTCTTAAAGAACTCGGTTTTCCCATGGAAGATCAAGGTGTAAATTTGATTCTCAAACCGAATACTTCTGTAAGTGACGAGGATTTCAAGAAGGATGCCTTCGAGACCATTCTTCAAACTGGAAGCAATAAATTTTTCTTTGAAAATGAGCCATTAAATCTAAATATGGCCGCAACACATTTTCCGGAAATAAAACTTGTTTTTATTGATACAACCCACTCAAAACAGGCAACACCACCTGACTCTGCGGTAGTTATCAATCACTTTTTGCTAGATTAAGTTCATAGCCCAAATGTTTTAAAGCCATAAGTACAGAGGCCACCACAATGGTATGGTGGATTTCTCCTGTCATAATCTTGTTTATCAGTTCATCCTTTGAGATATATACCGTCCGTAAATCTTCGAATGGGTCAAACTTTACGTCGCTAATCTTTTCGCAGTCGTAGGCAATATAGGTATGCATCCTATTGTTTTGAATAGCGGGATTGGGTTGATGGGTTCCAATCAACTCCACTCTTTTACCTTTGTAACCCGTCTCCTCCAAAAGCTCTCTCTCTGCAGCTTCTTGTGGGTCTTCTTTCAGATTTGGACTTAAAGAGCCTCCCGGTATCTCTAAGTGAATATCACCGGTTGCATGTCTATACTGCTCAACCATAATTACTTTACCATCTGGAGTAAGAGGTAAGATATTAGTCCAATCAGGAAATTCAAAAATATAGTAACGAGGCATAACTCGGCCATCGGGTAACTCACATTTATCGATTCGCAATTTAAATAGGCCCGACTCATAGGGAACATTTGATTCGAGTGATTTCCATTTTTTAATCACATTTGCCTCCAACCCCTATTTATACAAGCTTTCAGAAGTATGGCAAAATCCTTATGGATTGTTGGGAAAAATCATGCAAAGGTAGGGGCCTGGAGGAGATTCTTGGGACTTCATGTCGTAGCTACACCAATTGGAAATCAGAGTGATTTGAGCCCGAGGGCTATTGAAATCATTCGTGAAAGTGAATTCATTATCGGTGAAGAGCTCAAGCCAACAACCCACTTACTCAAAAGCCATCAGTTGACTCCAAAAAAGATTAAAAAACTCAACGAACACTCAGACCCTGAAGATCTCAAAGAACTCGTTGAGCTCTGTAGAGACCACGAGGTCGCATTGGTGAGTGATTGTGGAACTCCCGGCTTTTGTGATCCAGGCGCAGACCTGGTTAAACTTTGTCGCCAACAAAATATAAAAGTGAGTTCTGTTCCTGGACCATCGAGTATAGCGACATTTTTAAGTCTGTCGGGTCATAGAATGGATGAGTTTTTATTTAAGGGGTTTCTACCAGCTAAAGAACCCTCCAGATCTCAATCAATTAAGGATCTCAAAAAACAAAACATCCCTTGCCTACTAATGGACACACCCTACAGACTCAAACGCCTTTTAGAAGAACTAGCTAAATTCTTACCTGAAAACAATATTGTTTTGGGGCTTAATCTATCTATGGATAACGAACTGGTTTTAGAGGGTCGCGCCGACAACATACTAAAACAACTGCCATTCGAAAAGGCTGAGTTTTTTCTAGCTCTCATGCCTCTTAAAAAGAAAAAAATAAAAAGAAATTAGTGCAAAGGGTGTGAGTCTAAGCCCGATCGATCAATGTGATTTAGGCTTTTTTTTTCGGTAATTGATTCAGTGACTTGGCTTTGAGTTGGCTCATGAGCAACTATTTTCCCTGGGATCCCAACAACCGTGGCACCTTCCGGAACATCTTTAGTGACTACTGCATTAGCTCCAACCTTACTCCCATTGTTGAGGGTAATAGGACCTAATACTTTAGCTCCAGTACCAACTAAAACCTTATTACCCAATGTAGGATGGCGTTTCACAGGATCGAAGTTCATTCCTCCAAGAGTCACACCATGAAAAATGACACAGTCGTCACCAATCTCAGCAGTTTCTCCAATAACAACACCGCTCCCGTGATCAATAACCAAACGCCGACCAATTTTTGCACCTGGATGAATCTCGATCAATGTCAGCCATCTAGAAAACTCAGAAACCAAACGTGCAAAAAAATGTAGTTTTAAACTATAAAAAAAGTGGGCAATTCGATGGAAGAAAATAGCTTTGGGACCTGGATAAAGCAACGCGATTTCGAAGTAACTCTTCGCTGCGGGATCATAGCTTTTATATGCTCTCAAAAAATCAATCATGCGTTTTCACTTCCGGAGCTATTGCTCTGCTTCTGGATCGATATCCATTCCATTATGGGGACTCAAGTAGAAATAACGATCAAACATTGGTGCGTATCGAGTCCACGAAGCACCTGCCCCACGGTCCATTTCACACAAACTCGAAATTGTATCGATCTTACTATCTAAGTCGTCAATCATAGCCACAACAAATGCCTCTAAGAATTTAGGCCTCTTAGGTGAGCCGAATTCTAGCTTTCCATGGTGGCTAAGAATAATATGCTTACATACATTCTTTAGGTTTTCAGGGAATCCCATAATCTGACTAGCCTTCTTTTCTACCAACTCAGAGGCTAAAACTAAATGCCCTACTAACCGACCCACGTCAGTATAGTGAATCCCTTTATCGATTTTCAGCTCCCAAACTTTACCAATATCGTGGAAGATTGCGCCAAATACTAACAAATCCTCATTCAGTTGAGGATAGTGGCTAGCCATGAACTTCATCACTCCGCAAATAGATAAAACGTGCTCCAATAGGCCGCCTTCTTTTGCGTGGTGAATTGTTTTTGCAGCTGGTGAAATCAAAAGCAAAGGTTTGATCTCAGGATCTTCAAGTGTGTTTAAAATCAATTGCTTGATATTTGGGTCATGTAGGCCGCGAACAATTTCCAAAAGCTCTTGGAACATTTCCTCGCCGTCGCGGTCACTTTTCGAAACAAAGTCCTTAACGTCATAGGTTCCCTCTTCAGCTTTTTCTAGCTTATGCACGATAAACTGGAGACGCCCCTGAAAGAGCTGAACTAACCCTTTAACATTAACAACATCACCCGACTGAAAGGTATTATCTAACTCTTCGACATTATCCCAAACTCGCGCATCGATGGAGCCTGACTTATCACTAAGAATCAGGCTCATATACTTGCGACCATTCTTTCCCGTTTGGATATTCTTATCTTTAGCCAAAAAGAAAGTATGGACAGTCTGTTTATCTGCAAAGCTGCTAATGAAGGTTTTGGACATGAAATCTGTATAGCCTAGTTACGCATGGCATACAATATCAAATCATTTGCGTTTAGAACATAGAGTCTCGGGGTGCCTTTCGTCAGACACAGATAGGTGAGAAAGGTGTAATTTTTGTTCGTGTAATGTCGCAATAAAGTACGTGCCAGTGGTTAGATAGGCATAGCGCAATTCCTGCGCCGTCAGTTGAATACCACCAGATTTCATAGATTTACGAAAAAAACTGGTGATGTCTAAAAACACATTACATCCCGCACCAACAATATCTTCTCCAATAGATTTTCGTCTCGCGTTACTCAAGAAGAAGACGTAGATATTATCCCACGAAAACTTTTCGGGAACGTTGACCTCGAGAAGGAACTGCCCCTTTTTCCCAGTAACGAATTCACCTAGGTTTAAATGACCTCCACCTTCACCCATTTTCACTTGAAACTGATTTCCACCTAATACTCGATCTGACTTTTCATGAAGGCGCACAAAAAACGGCAAAAATGTTTTATCCGTGTAGTACTTTACCTTTTGACCTTCTACATTGGTGTAAATGATAGCCCCAATCTCTTCGAGCTCATCCCACAAGGCAGTGGGTAACTCAACCTCTATGGCACTACTACTGCGATCTACTTTGACAAAAAAATCTTTTGGAGAAGAGTCATCCCCGCCCTTCCACCAACAAGAGGAAAGAATCGTTGAGCATAAGAATACAAACAAAAGAAATAACTTATTCACTCGCCAATCTATCGCTAATGCGCAAGGCAGGAGCATAATTACTAGAAATATTCCTTACGTCGTTTACTAATTCTGAAGCTCGTTTCTTATTACCTTCTTCAAATGCGATCCTAGAGAGACCAACTTTCCCAGGAAGTACATATGCTGGAAGTGAAGAAACATCTCCGTAAAACTTTTTAGCACAGGCAAAGTCTTTTTCACTTTCACATTCTCTACCTTTTAAAAGCTTAACTAAAGCAAGATTAGGAGAGGTTTTAAAAGCCTGCGTAAGTGCTGCTTTGGCTCGATTTGGCTCTTTGAAGGCTTGTAAGAAATAGGAATAATTTGCATGAACCAAACCATCTTTAGTTCCAGTTGTGGCGTTCTCAAAGTTGTTTTTCGCATCCATTTTCTTACCGGTG
>CAZFYV010000056.1:8244-15473 GCA_964523195.1 uncultured Pseudobdellovibrionaceae bacterium | reverse complement strand
ATGAACCCTAATTGATACGTCCCTATATTCCAGAATTTCAGCTTAGGTTTCTACTCGGTGGCTTCCATTTGAGACAACTGAGACTTCATGGCCTCGATCCACCAAGTATTTTAAGAACTTATTGAATTCTGGATAGAGAGTGGGCTCACCTCCAGCAAAATAAAATCGAGTTTTTGAAGATTTGGAGAAGAGATCTAATACTTTTTGTCCTGCTTGTATAAATTCATCTGCAGATTTAAGAGGTTCCGTTTTATTGTGAACATTCGGGTGGCAGTAGCTACAATCAAAATTGCAACGTCGGCCAATGTTCCATACAACTCTTTTTATTGGCGTCACGACTTCAGGTCGAAAAGAACTCATGACTCTTGTTACTTCATGGGGTTTAGTCTCTTTTGAGAACTGTAAAGGTTTTGCAAGAAGATCTCGCTTTTTAACTTTTGGGATCATCATATCTGCGCCGCAGACACACCTTTTTGATTTGCATTCAATCCAATCTTTGGGCAGTTCAAATCCATCAAAAACATTTCCCAGCATTTTTCCCTGTTTGCATGATGCGCCCCAGACTTCCCCATCGAAGTCCACATAGAGTCCGTGGGTGCCAGCGGCACAAAGCCACCCTTCCCAATTGTGATAATCCTGAGCGATGACTTCTTCTATGGAAAATCGATCAAAATGACCTTCATCATTCATAAGAATGAGTGGGTTCTTGTGAGGTTTTTCATCTGAGAAGTCTTGCATGGAGTTATTCAATCACAGAATGACTTCAATTGCCAGAAAAGTAGGTCTTATAAGCCTTGGAAGGGGCTCAAGACTTCAATAAGTCCAAAAATTCTTGGGGCAAAGCTGATTCGAAATTCTTTTTTCCAGAAGTGAATTGAATGCCCTGGGAGTGAAGAAACAGCCGATTTGCAGAAGGGCCACCATATTTGGTGTCTCCAATAAGAGGTATGTTATTGTGGGCAAAGTGGACGCGAATTTGATGGGTTCTTCCGGTCTTTATTCGTACTTCCCAAAGCCAGTAATTTGTCGACTTTTTGCGACAGTGAGCGCTAGTGTAAGCGTCTTTACCGGCTTGATGAACAATCATGCCTTGATCGGTTTTAAGTAAGGGAGAATCGCAAGTCCATTTTTCTTTTTTGCCGGGAGCGGAAATCGCAAAGTAAGTCTTTTGTACTTTTCGTTGCTCAAACTCGTGATTTAACTCTTTGAGTTTTTGTTTACCGGTGGCAAAGATGCAAACTCCAGTGGTTTCCTTGTCTAGACGGTGAACGGGCTCAGCAAATGGGAACTTCTTAGGATTAAGGTGAAAGGCCCAACTTCGCACCCAGGCTTGAAGAGTTGTGTCGTCGAGAGTATCAGCTCTCTCTGTTAAAGCTGGTTGTTTCTTTTCGACGGCTACATAGTGATCTTCTACAGAGATAACTCGGGCTAACTGTTGATTAGGTTTTCTCAATTGCGTGATGACTTTTATAAGGGTTCCAGGAGTAATTCTGCGATTGCTTAGAACAGGTCGGTCATTGGCAAAAACATGGCCCCGTTCTCTGAGCTGTCGAATTCTTTTGAGGTCCAAATCAGTTGAGTACTCCAGAAACTGGTCGATGGTTTGAGAATGTCCGGCTCTAATTTCTCGATATTGCACCATATTCTTTAGATATCAGAGTTTTGTACCGAAAAGAAACTAATGAAAGCGATTTTAAGCATTTTTGTAGTTATTAGTTTTGCGATGATTTTCACCCAAGTCGATTACGCCTGGTCTCAAGAAGAAGATGAGATGGAAATGGAAGAAGGTATGGCGGGTGAAGGTCCAGACGGTGGTGACTATGAGGATGAAGAGGGCGACTCTGTGGCTCAGGAAAGGGTCAATAGGAGTCGTGGAGCTCGCGGGGGTAGTTTCAGAGGTTCTCCTAAAGCGCCCAATCGCAGTCGCTCAGAGCGTCGAATCGTACGTGGACGCAATACCTTTTCTGAGCCAAGTAAGGTCAAATTCTTTCGCTCTGGTAAGCGTCTGAAGGTCGAATCTTCGAGTTTTGAAGACCGTAGACAGCAATTACTTCAAAAGCAGAAAGAAGCTCTAAAAGCCCTAGATGAGTAGACTTTTTGCTTTGTTGAGAAGTCTCATAGCTCTGTAATTCCCTGAAAAACTCTTCCAGTATATCTTGTCAGCTATCCTTGAATATGGGATACGTTCTCTGGTGAAAGTTGTGAAAAACAAGGGTCTTTTGGCCGTTATAGTCGTACTTTTTATCGGATTAGGCTTTGTCACTGCAGATCTTATTTTTGGTCTCAGTGGTGGGTCTTCCATTGTCTTTAGTGGCAAAAAGGGAAAAGTGATTTCATGGCCAGACTTGATGGGGCTTAATACCGAAACCGGCGAGCTTTCTGCAAAGATGGAAGGTGTTAAAGGGTCTTTGGTGAGAGTTCCCGGATTTGTTGTTCCCTTAAGTGATAATATGGCGCAATTTAAGGAATTCCTTTTGGTTCCTGATCCCATGGCATGTATTCACGCGCCACCACCTCCACCTAATCAAATGGTTTTCGTTAAACTAGATAAACCCATGTCCATTGAATTGAGTTTTGGACCTGTCTGGGTGCAGGGGCCTCTGGATATAACAGAGACTCAATCCCAATATGGTAGGGTCGGTTATCAAATTGAAGGAGCTCGAGTGTCTCCTTATAAGTGGAAGTCGAAATAACTGAATACTAAGTTTAGAGTTTCATAAAAAAAGCCACAGCATCTGAGGCCGTGGCTTGGAAGTTCTCATTAAATTGTAATGCTTAAATGTCGTCCGAACCTAAAATATCAGCACAAGTTTGAACATCTGCTACTCGCTCTTCCATCTGAGTAAGAGAAAGATCTGAATGAGACTGGGCTGAAAGATTGGTCGGAGGAGCTGGATTAGCTTGGTTAAAGTTCATAAAGCGTCTGAAATTACCATTTTCGATATCGTGGTAGTAGTAAGATCCCGCCGTATCGTTAGCATCGATAGTAACCTCATACACACCACCTTCTTCACCTGCGTTTGCAGCAGCATCTGATGGCATTCCTACATTTTGGTGAGGAATAGCGCCGTTTCCGTGAACGATATGAGTACTGTCAGTATTCATATTCGCAAATCGAATGAGAAGATCTTGAGAATGTGCTCTAAAATTAATAGTTGCTGGTCGGTCCCAACGATCAGCTGGTACGTTTCCACCAAACATTCTCATTGTTACGACTGGTCTTACTTGAACTCCTAAATTTGTTTCAGCATCAAGAGCTGAATCATCAGAAGCTGAAGCAACAATCTTGAGTTGGCTCATAGCAAAGCTTGGAGCAGAGAGAAGTGACTCAACTTTCACTTCGATATCTGCTGAAGCACCTGCAGCTAAATTAACTGAAGCTGGTGTTAAAGTAATGACTATATCTTGTTGGCCTGAAACAGCCATGATGCTCGAACGATCAACACTTAAATCGATCTCACCACTAAAGTCACTCGCTGCAGTGATCGTTACTGTTTGAATAAGTTCGTCACCAAGTTCAAGGTCAGCACTACTTGCCGCTGATAAACTTCCTAAAGACGTTTTAGGAGCCGGAGTAGGTGCCGGAGTTTGTGTATTATTGTCGTCATTATTAGTAGTGTTATCACTATTAAGAGACGCTGATTTTAGAAGTGAGCTGGTTTCAAAGCCTTCACCACATCCTGTGAGTGCAAACGCTAGAATTAAAGCGCTTAGCTTAATTAATAAACTTCGTGTTTTTCTGGCTGACGTTAGCATGATTCCCCCGAATTAGCTGTATCAAGTTAGATTGACTTGTCCCTTTACTTAGTTCCCACTGTTTAATGGTTACAATAAAGGTGCCAAGTGCGGGATTATTAGGCGTGTTGAAATTACTGAGGTTTCTCATTATGAAACGCGACAATAACGTCATGATTCTTACACTGACCAAAGTGTTGTCATTCGAATTAAGATTCAATCTGAGCCATCTGAGAAAGTGTTTTAAATCTGTTAAGTTTTACATCTTCTACATTGTCTATGTTCAGTGTCTCTTATAGACTCGGGGTGTTTCGAAGGGATTCCCTATGACTGAAGTGAATGCAAGTGTGAAAGAAGTCAAAAGAACAAGATACCATCAAAGAGTTCAAGGTAAGTGGTATGAGCGTGCTGATTGGGGCCCAGCTATTTTCCTTTCAATCACTCCCGTTTTTGCGATTGGTACAACACTTTGGTATTTTTTAACTGAACCCTTTGAGTGGTGGATCGTTGGACTCTTTTTATTCTTTTATTTCGCAACGGGGATGAGCATCACCGCGGGCTACCATCGATTGTTTGCCCACAAAGCTTTTGAAGCTGGATTTCTAACTCGATTGTTTTTTGCTCTGTTTGGTGCAGCGGCCTTTCAAAATTCCATTTTAAAGTGGGTTGTAGATCACAGGCCACATCACAGGTATGTTGATACACCTAAAGACCCATACTCCGCAAAAAACGGATTTATGTTTTCCCATATTTGGTGGATGTATAGCAAAGCTATTCGGCCAAAACCGGAATATTGGGTTAAGGACCTTATGAAAGACCCGATTGTTGTTTTTCAAGATCGCTACTATGTTCCGGTGGCTGTTTTTATGGGACTCGTTTTACCAGCACTTATTGGTTGGGCTTTTGGCTCTTGGCTTGGTGGTTTAGCAATTGCGGGCTTTTTAAGACTCGTTATTGTTCATCACTTTACATTTTTTATTAACTCACTAGCGCATTACTCAGGTAAACAGACTTACTCTGATAGTCATACTGCTAAAGATAACCCATGGATTGCTCTTTTCACTTATGGTGAAGGTTTCCACAATTTTCACCATGAGTTCGCTAATGATTATAGAAATGGTATTCGTTGGTATGATTACGATCCAACAAAGTGGTTGATTAGAGGGCTTTCTTGGGTCGGAGAAGCTAAGAACCTTAAGAAGATTCCTGAAGAGAGGATTTTTGCTGCAAAGATGGCGATGGAGCAAAAACATATGGAATCTAAAATAAAGGCCAAAACCAGTGGGCCTAGGGTTCAAGCCTCGATCCACGAGCTCCAAGAGTCTTTTCAAGAGCTTCAAGCTTCATTTCAAGAACATCTCAAGGCCGTTCAAGGACGTTTTGAGAAAGCTAAGGTTCGATTCGCTTCGATGAGGTCAGAATATGAAGGTATTCGTATTCAAAAGATCAAAATGAAGATGAATCCTCAGGCAAAAGAGCAATTTAAAAAACGTCTTCAGGCAGCTCGCCAGGAAATGAAAGAAGCACGTCGCGAAATGAAGGAGGCCTACAAGCTTTGGAGAGAGTGTTTGCGAACCTATTCGCAAATGAGCTTACAAATGGCCTAGCTGCATTTTGGCAGCTTTTCTAGATTGCCGGTAAATTCCTGAAAAACATAATTTGAAAAAAAAGTGCCGAGAGTTGGGAGCTCTCGGCAGGTGTTTGGTTTGGTCTCGGGATATTATCATGGCTTATTAAAGAAGTTTCTTTAATTATTGAGCAAGAGTTAGAGCTTCAGCATAATCACTTTTTGAGTTTCAGGAGTCGCTTCATCTATCGCTTCAACAAGTTCAGTATGTCAGGCCTGCGCGACAAACACTGACGCGCCTATATTTTCCAAGTTTTATTGGTTTTTAAAGCAAAGAATCTCGCATTGACTCACTTATTTGTTTGATAATGAGATATCACCTTCATTTTGGTCTAGGTTTCCAGCTCAGTAATTCTTACAAAAGGCCTGAGCCTCCATTGTTTTGGTGAGCCTCAAGGCTAGCTCATGTATGCTGTTAACATGCCCAAACAGGTTGGAAATGTCACAAAAGCAACGAGAATGTTGCAAGTTTATGAAGTTCTTAAGCGCAAAGGTCGTTGTACTGCAGAAGATATTGCCAATGCGGTGGCACTTTCTCTTTCCATCGATACCGATGATAAGAATTTTCGAAGAACGATTTACAGGGATCTCAAAGAATTTGCCCAGGACAATACTATTCAAGTGGATTACTACACACCTGATGGCAAGCAAATTGAGGCTGGGCAAGAAGATCAGTTTAAAAATGTGAGGGCAGAGTACTATCTCACTGGTGGTGAGAGCTTGGTTTTGGGTGGCGGTTTAGTTACTGATTTAGGTGGCTCTTTTGTGCCTGCCAAACCTGGGGTCGTAGAATGGCAGTTTAGAGATGTGAGTAAAGGGTTTGTCCCCGAAATGATTCACTTTGTTTTTGCCTCAGTGCGATCTCCGTTCACAGCTCTTTGTTTACCTCACGATGAAGCTCCCGCTAAGGTTCTTATTGGAAGGCAAGCTCGGCCGGGAACCTATACTCCAAACCCTTCTGATATTGAGAAAGCCTATGGGCGACGTTCAGCTTTCTTTTATTACCCTGAAAAAACCTTGAGTCGACCTAAAGAAAATGGACCTGATGGCCATGGCATCATTGAGTTTTTAAGTGAAAAAGAGGCACACATTAAAGATCTTGGTTCAAGTACAGGGTCTTATTGGGCCGTTGCAGATGGTGAAGAGTTTTCCCAGAGTTGGGCCAATGTAAATAACGATTCCACTTTTGAAGTGACTCTTCATCCCTTAAGAGCCAATCGAGATTGGCAGCCAATTCCTGAAGGTGGTCTTAAGGTTGAGTTTCCAGTCTTTTGTAAATTTGGCGACTTCGCCTTCTATCTTTGTTTTATAGACAAATAATTCTTATTTTCTTTTTTAGATCTTAGAATATTTTTCTTCTCTTTTAACTTGCTCTCAAGGACGGCCATCCATGGCCTCACAAGCGTAATTGCTCCTGCGCTTGAGCCTTTTTCGCAAGTCAAAATAGATAGAAAAATATTTTAAGATCTAAATTACAAAGATGAATATATTTGGCTAGAAGCTTCCGAAGAGGCTACCAAGAATAACAATTGTAGTGGTGGCAACAAATGGGAAGATAACTGCGACCATAAAGATATCAAAGTAACTCTTTTTATGGGTAAGTCCACAAATTGATAAAAGTGTAATGACAGCACCATTGTGTGGAAGGGTATCAAAACCTCCACAAGCTAAAGAAGCCACTCTATGGAGAACTTCAGGGGAGAGTCCGACTTGATTTGCCATCTCTAAATAATTTTCTGAAAGAGCTTCAAGAGCAATGCTTAAGCCACCACTGGCAGATCCAGTAATCCCAGCCAGCACATTAATGGATATGGCTTCGGATACCAATGGGTACTGTGGAAGAATTCCTAAGACGCCATTTTTTATA
>CAZFYV010000056.1:0-8231 GCA_964523195.1 uncultured Pseudobdellovibrionaceae bacterium | reverse complement strand
GCACCATAGCCGACTTCGCTCGCCGTATTAAATATAGGGAGTAGGCTTCCCATGGTTCCTTGGTTCAATGAGTCCACAGGTTTTTTTAGATATTTTCGTTGAGCCACCAGTAAGACAAGAATTGCAATAAAAATTGCTAGAATAATAGACCACAGGCCCAAAACATCCTTTAGAGCCACAGAACCAAATTTAGGGTCTGCCAAATAGTCTGCATTCCAAGTCGGGATCCAAATCTTAGAAAAAACATAGTTCAATACCAAAACGAGAACAAGAGGAAGAAAGGCAATAAATAAAGATGGTTTCTCACTTTTGTTTTCTACCACCTGGGGATTGATTTCTATTTCACCCTCTGGAAGATAAGACTCTCCATTTTCTTGGGCCGCTTTAATTCTTTTATTAAGCCATAGCATCCCGCAGCCGAACATGATTGCAGCTGCGATAAGCCCCATACCAGGAGCGGCGAAAGCCGTGGTTTTAAAAAAGGGCATTGGAATTGCGTTTTGAATGGCAGGAGTTCCTGGCAAAGCTGTCATGGTAAATGTAAACGAACCAAGGGCGATGGATGCTGGAATAAACCTTTTTGGAACGTGTCCTTGCTTAAACAAGCTTTGAGCGATGGGATAAATGCAGAAAGCGACAACAAAAAGTGAAACTCCTCCATATGTTAGAATGGCGCAGGATAGAACTATAGCGAGTGCTGCTCGTTGAGCACCAATTTTCTTTGAAATACTTTCTCCAATAACATGGGCTGCCCCTGAGTCTCCCATGAGTTTACCGAATATCGCACCTAACATAAAAAGAGGGAAATATTTTAAAAGATACCCACCAAGAGCTGGCATAAATACTTGTGAATAAGTTGCCATCATTGGAGCAGAGTCATCAAACAAACAAGCAAACAAAGCCATTAGAGGAGCCAACACAAGAACATTCATGCCTCGGTAAGCGAAATACATAAGTCCTGCAAGAGACAAGATGATTCCAAGTGTTCCCATAGAGTTCCCCCAAAAATTGCTTAGGGGGACCTTTTATTAGATGGCAAAGTTCAGGTCAAGTTTCCTGAGTAATTGCCTCTTTTTAGAAATGAAGATCCTCGTTGTCATGGGAGTATTGGGGAATAAATTCACTTTCCAAATTACATGTTGTTCGGGTTCCCAGATCTTCAAAATGGTTAAAGAGCCATTCCGAAGCAACCTCACGTCCCATTTGTTTGAGACGGGAGATAAAGGCCCACGACGTATTGAATTTCGAAGCTACGCTAAAGTTTTTCATAGCGTGGTCGGCTCGAATTGAGTGAAACAAGATATCTCGATAGCGATTTTGTTGTTCCGTTTGTAGCCATTTCTGATTGAGTAATTTACTCACAAAACTAGCAGCTCGTAGTTCATTGACCAGCGAGGAGTTAAAGCTAATCTCATTCACTCGGTTGTTAATCGAGTGGGCCGTGGTTGGTAATGAGTTTCTCGTAATAGGGTTGATATGAATAATCACAATGTCTTTAGATTCGGTGTTGTAATATAGAGGAAAGAGAGACGGGTTCCCGGTAAAGCCCCCATCCCAGTAATGTTCGCCGTCAATTTCTACCGCGTGAAATAAAAAGGGTAGGCAAGCTGAAGCGAGAACAACTTGATCAGAAATCTCGTGGGTCTCAAAGACTTTAACCTGACCTGTTGTTATATTTGTTGCATTGACGAATAACTTAACGCAGTCGCAGTTTTGGATGGCAGAAAAATCTACAGTCTCGTTTAAAATATTCTTCAAGGGATTGAAGCCCAATGGGTTGAGTTGATAGGGAGAGTAAATTCTCGAGATGTAGTCTTGAGTGTAATATAAAAGTTTTTGGTAGCTTTCTTGAATTGGAGCCATATGGGGTAGATTCATCCAAGGCATATAGCTTAAGGGATTAAGCATTTGGCCCACATTACTAACCTGTCTCCAAAAGCTCTCTAACTTCTTTCGCGCGCCTTCTGGTCCATCTTCCATCATCCCCGCAGCATAAACTATAGCATTCATGGTTCCAGCACTTGTGGCCGTGATCCCCTCAATATTGAGTCTACCGTCTTCAAGGATTCGGTCCAAGACACCCCAGCCAAAAGCTCCATGGGCGCCTCCACCTTGCAATGCTAGATTTATAGATTTTTTTGTGTCTGCCATGACACCTCCGAAAACTCATGCTGAAAATCAATTTTTAAAGATTTTTTTTATTTTGCAGTCCAGCCGCCATCCATAGAGTAAGAACAACCTGTCATACTTTTAGCGCCATCTGTGCACAAAAAGTGAGTTAACTCAGCCACTTCAGAAACTTCGATAAAGCGTTCAGTAGGTTGGGCTTTAACGATAACTTCCTTGAGTACTTCTTCTTTTGAAATTCCGCGAGCTTTTGCGGTATCTTCTAACTGATTCTCAACAAGTGGAGTGCGGACATAGCCTGGGCAAATCGCATTTACAGTAATGTTTTGATTGGCAACTTCAAGTGCCACGGTTTTAGTCAATCCCAATACTCCGTGTTTTGCAGCGACATAAGCGGACTTAAAAGGTGAAGCGACAAGTCCATGGGCTGAAGCTATATTTACGATTCGTCCCCAGCCCTGTTTTTTCATCAATGGGAGAGCTAGTTGGGTTGTGTGAAAATTTGAAGTGAGGTTTAAATCAATTATTTTTTGCCATTTTTCAACCGGGAATTCATCAATGGGTGAAACAAACTGGATTCCAGCGTTATTGATTAAAACATCTAGTCGACCAAAGGTACTTTCAATTGTTGAGAAGAGGTCTTCAATTTGCTCTCTGCTTGTGAGGTCAGCGCCGTGATAAATGACTTTTTGTCCTGACTCCGTGGCTATTGTATTTCTGATGTTTTCAATTTCAGTAGAATCTCCAAAACCATTGATACAAACATCAAAACCCTGTCTCGCCATATGCATGGCTACACCCAAACCGATTCCACTCGTAGAGCCTGTGATTAGTGCCACTTTTGCTGACATAAACTTCTCCTGATAAGGTCGCTAAGTTAAGAGCCAAACCCTATATTGCATTTGCGAAAATGTTGAGTGATTTTGCGCAATCGCAATAAATATCGCGCAGCAATATGCGCTTAGATCGAATGCATTGGTCTTCAGTTAAGTGTGCTGATTAATATGCCGGATTTATAGGCACCACATAGGCTTTTTTCATGGCTTTCTTGTTAATATCTTTAGGGAGTGCTTTAAGAATTTCCTCTTTTATAGCCTCAACAATTCCAGCCTTAAAGAAGGACTTTAAAAACACTAAGCTCACTTCACGCACAGGTTCAGGTTGAGAAATAGCTTTTGCTTGTTTTGGCCATTTACTCAACTGATCCGGTAGTGCTAAGCGAGGGAGCAAGGTGTATCCAACGCCCTTATCTACAAACTTGCGAAGAGTTTCCAGGTTTCCGCTTTCAAAAATAAGATTAGAATATTTGGAATCTTTGCTTCGACTGCTGTGGCACAAGTCTAAAACTTGATCACGAAAGCAATGACCTTGGTTTAACAACCAAACATCATTACTGGTTAAATCTTTTTTCTTAATACTTTTTCGGTCGTGAAGAGGGTGCTTAGTGTGGCCATAAAAAACAAAGTTTTCATAGTACAGCAGATCTTCGGTTAAGCCTTTGTTGTGAAGAGGCGTTGCAAGAATAGCCGCGTCCAAGCGACTACTCTCAAGGGCCTGGATGATTTGCTCCGTCTGAAGCTCCTCAATGGTAAGTTCCAGTTCTGGGTAGGAATCGGCGACTGCTGTTGCAAATCTTGGCAACAAATAGGGCGCTATAGTCGGAATAATACCTAGTTTAAAGGGACCTCGAATCAATGACTTTTCAGACTCCAACAAGAACTCGAGTTGCTCTGCTTCGCGAAGAACTTTACGCATTTGAATGATCATTTGATGACCAGATGGAGTCGTTTCAATGGGTTTTTTAGACCGGTCAAACACAGACATCTCAAGTTGATCTTCGAGTTTTTGAATTTGCATACTTAGCGTCGGTTGAGTGACGTGGCAGACTTCAGCGGCCTTTTGGAAGCTTTTGTGCTCATCTACAGCCAGTACATACTTCATTTGAGTCAAAGATATATTTAGTTTCATGGTCTCTATATTGACCGTCTCGACTAATTAGATCAAGATATTCTCATAAAGGAGGCTTTATGCCTAAAATCGATTTAGCATCACTTTTGTTACGTCTTAGTTTTGGCGGTTTTATGCTGTATGCCCATGGCTGGCCTAAGCTTGCCAAATTTAGCGAACTTTCTGCGAAATTCCCAGATCCAATAGGGCTAGGCTCATCTGTTTCACTTTCTTTGGCTATAGGAGCAGAGGTAGGCGCTGCAATTTTCTTAATGGCGGGGCTTTTTACGCGTCTTGCTACGATTCCGCTAATGTTCACTATGATGGTAGCGGCCTTTATCGTTAAATCGGGCGAGCCTTTTGCGAAAAAAGAAATGGCCTTACTTTACCTCTTCGGATACATCGCAATTTTATGTCTCGGAAGTGGGCGCTACTCTCTACAAAATATGTTTAAGATTTCGTCGACATCTAAGTTTCCGTTGTTAGCTTGGCTGTTAAAGTAGTCACTTAGTTTTGTAGCTTGAATTGCAAGATGAAATTATTCGCAGGCATGGAGATTCGAGATTCAAATGTGAATTTTGAACTCTCTGCCCACGCCTGAATTTTTTTAAATTTTCTAATTCCAGCCCCAGGGATCTCTGAGGCTAGTCTTTCAGAAAAGGCGAGATTGCTCGGAGCTGTCTCTATATCTTCGAAAAAGAAGGGGCCGTAGATGACAATTTGTCCATTTCCTTTAAGTAAGTCTTGAGCCTTAGAGAAAAACGCCTCTACTCCATTTTCAGGCATGATGTGAAGTGTGTTAGCAGTGTAAACCACATCAAATTGATTTTTTAATTTAGGAGAAAGCTCGTCATGAACATCAAAAACTATTGGTGATGGCAGATTTTTTCGATCCCGTGATTTTATTCTTTTGAGTAAGTCACGTTCTTCGACTTCAAGATCACTGGCTTGCCAGTACCAAGACGACTGTTTATCCGAAAAAAAATCGGCATGCTGGCCAGTGCCGCTGCCGATTTCGAAAATTTTTGATTCTGATGAAAGCAGTGACTCCAATTTTTCTAGGATCACTGCTTTATTTCTTTCAGCCGAAGGACTCTCTCTTAATTCAATCGTCATAGATGAAAATTATAGAGCTCCGAATTCATCTCCGCAAGTCATTGTGCCCATGCTTCGTCTGATAATAATATCGAATTCCGTTATGGCATCCTGTCCACCGCTAGTCATAGTTGAAAGGCCGGAAGTAATATTCGCAGAAACAGCTCTTGCCTTGTCTCTAAGAGCAGCAAAAGACAGGAGAGTTCTAGGTTCTCCTGGTTCCTCAACTCCATCGGTTCTTTTGTCGACAAACTCATCCATAAGAACAGAGAATGAGTCTCCAAATTCTTTTCTCATTTGTTCGAGAAGTTTTGCATCTGGAATCTGTGCGATGAGTTCATTCAATGTGGCTTTAAGTTTGTCGATCATATCACCGCCACCAGCAGCACGAATTCGCTCTTCGGCCATTTGTCCAAGAAGAGCTGATCCTTCGGAAATTTGAGTTCTCAAGCGAGCCGCACCCGCTGAAAGGTTTCCTAAAAAGGCTCCGCCTTGTTCCTGAGCCTTCGTACTGAGTTCAGAGCCCATTTCTTGAATATTTGTGTAAGTCTTCTTGAGGTAGGATTCTAGATTGTTGTCCGTAACATTCTCTTTGATGGCCTTTTCAATAGATTCTGCATCCATCTCTTTTAGGGCGCCCAATCCACCTCGAATATTAGTAATTAATGTACCCATATAAGGTGCAATCATGGCTAGGTAGCTTGATGCCTTAAATGCGCCTTTAGCGATTTTATCACCGTGGGACGCCAAGATTCGATCGGAGAAAATCATAAAGACAGAGATCGCAGCAAAAGCAATAGAACCCTGGGCAAATGCGAGTACGATACCCACGCAGGCAGCCATAATTCTAGGGTCATAAAGACATTGCTTGAGTTTGGTTCTAATCTCATAGGCAAATCGATCGCTCTTTGATGAGATGTTTTCGAGTTCAATAGTTAGAACTTTTTTAAGAAAGTTAAAATTCTTTTCACTGATAAGACTACCAAGAAGGTTGAGAGCATTGTCATGGGAGCCTCTTAGAAGATCCTTAACAAGTCCAGTAATAAATAAAGCAGATTTAACATTATCTTTATTAGCAACCAGATAAAGGTGAAATGAGTTGAGCTTAGCTTCAGGATTACTGCTTACATTGCGTTCAGCATTTTCAATAGATTCTTCAGCCATTCGAGATTGTTCTTGGAAGTAGAGATCTCTAAGTGTGGCTTCATCGTTGCCATCAAACTTCTCTTTTAGCTCCGCAAGGGACTTCGAAGTCGTACTCTTTGCGATCTCTACAGCACCCATGAGGTAGTGGTTGGTGATTTCAGAAGCATCAGTCCGAGAAAGAACTCTTAAAACCGATTTAACAAAGCTTTCGGCCGCTTTGGATTCTGGGTACTTTTTCAAAACCACTTGAAGTGCTTGGGCTAAATTTTCAATATCGGCAGGACGATCATCAAAACCACCTGTTCCACTAGCAATTGCTCCAATGAGCTTTAAGCTTTCGACATTTTTCTCATGTTCTTCGAATAGAGGGTTGAATCTATCATCTTCGAGGAGTTCCAGCATCGAATCTGACTGAATGTCAGCCATGGCAGTAGATACTTCTGCTGCTCGTCTAATCTGTTCGCGTCTCTCATCGGTTGCTCCTGAGGAGATAACGAACAACATAGTCATTATAATTACTAATTTATTGAGGTAACCCATTATTGGCTCCATGCTTTCAAGCGGTTCATTAAAAACTATGACAATTTCTGTCGGTATTTTGTGGCTTTTACATGCAGTGAGAATGCCAATTGTCCTAGGAATGGAATTACCGTGAGATCCAATCAGAGTCCTTTTGAATAGAAATGCAAGCTTGGTTTTGACGAGAAAGGGCCTGATCAGCCGCATTTGCTGGGGCTCTAAGCTATTAATTTAACTCCTGGTTTCAAAATGGAACTTGCTCGGTGGGTGGGGCGGGTGTTAGAAAAAAAGAAATAAAATGGGGCATTGGGGATTCAAATGACAAAGGATTTTAGTTATCCAAAGTTAGCCTGGTCGCTTGGGCTATTTATCATCTGCTGTTTCTCAGCATTTATGGCGGACAAACCAGGGAACGATGGGGCTTGGTATTCAATTTTGCCACCATTGGTTGCAATCACTTTGGCCTTTCTCACACAAAAGTTATTCCTTAGCCTTGGAATTGCTGTTTTTGTTGGAACTTTACTTGCGAAGGTTACAGCTGATCCTACTCAAGCCATGTCCTATGTGAACGGAATGACAGAGCCTTTTGTTTTGGGGTGGAAATCTTTAAGTGATGGGACCAATTTAAAAATATTGGGATTCGTTATTTTTATTCTCATGGGATTGTCGATCGTTATCGTTTCAGGTGGTCTACAGGCTTTAGTTTTGAAGCTTCAGACTTATATTAAAAATAGGAAGTCTTCTAAAATTGTTACCGTTCTTTTAGGATTCCTCGTCTTTATTGATGATTACGCAAATACGATGATTGTTGGCTCTACTATGAGGAGTTTTACCGACAAGCACAAGATTTCTAGGGAGAAGCTCGCGTTCTTGGTTGATGCTACCAGTGCTCCGGTGGCGGGTCTTGCTATTGTAAGCACTTGGATTGGTTATGAAGTTGGACTCTTTGATGATATTTCAAAGCAGTTGTCCCTTCCATATGATGGCTATGGGATGTTTTTCGCAGCCCTTGGAACTCGTTTTTATTGTTGGTTTATGTTGGCCTTCGTTATATTCAATGCAGTTTTAGGGCGTGACTTTGGATCCATGTTTCGGGCTGAGCATCGCTCCTTTCATAAAAATCAAGTTTTAGCTCCCGATGCCAAACCTTTAACAATCTCTACTTTTCAAAGTTCAGAAGCTGCTAGTGGAGTTCATCTATCATTATGGACAGCAGTCATACCCCTTGGAGCGATGCTTGCTTTTGTATTTACTGGGATGTTTTACGACGGAGGCGGTTTTAATTCTGGGGTTTTAGGTTTCTTTTCATTTACCAACTGGTATGAGGCCCTAAAAGGATCTGAAAACGGAGTTTCCATCCTTCTCTATGCAGCCATCCTGTGCACGACTCTTGCGAT
>CAZFYV010000055.1:0-15629 GCA_964523195.1 uncultured Pseudobdellovibrionaceae bacterium | reverse complement strand
GAGTTCTCTCCGCGCCCTCTACCCTGAGTTTGATGATCTGCCAAATATATAGAGAGTTCAACATTGCTATCTCTTAGAAATTCATCTTTTGCGTGTGAGTTTGTACTTTCGGTTTCTCGGTAATAACGGCAGCGAATTCCTTTGCTTTCGGCCCATTTTTTCGTCCATTGATTTACCGACATTTGCTCTCCTTAAACCTCGAGCCTATTCTTTCCAGTGAAAAAGTAGGCTGACATCTGCAGTTGGAGCTGAATGGGTCAGTGCGCCCACGCTTATGAAATCGACTCCAATTTCTGCCACCGATTTAACCCTTTCAATGGTCATATTGCCACTGGCCTCAGATTCGATCGAACTAGGTATGAACTTTAGTGCTTCCTTTGTGGTCTCGTTATCCATATTATCGAGCATGATCCTAGCCGGGCTAAGTTCGACAGCTCGTTTAACTTCATCCACATTCTTTGTTTCTATTTCTATGGGACCATCATGATTCATTTTAATTCGTTCAAGGGCCCGTTCTAAGCTTCCTGCGATGACGATATGATTTTCTTTAATGAGAACCTTATCACTCAAATTCATTCGATGGTTTTCACCACCTCCGTGTTTAACGGCATTTTTGCTCAGGTCTCGATACATGGGAATCGTTTTCCTGGTGTCCAAAATTTTGGTTTTTGTGTGTTTGACTTCGTTTACAAAACAACGAGTCAGAGTGGCAATGCCGGATAGGTAGCCCAGAAAATTGAGAGCAACTCGTTCAGCCTTCAAGACTTGAATCAAGTTTCCTTGGATCGAGCAAATGATCTGACCCTTGAGAACAAGGTCTCCATCATTAAAATGCCAGGTTAACTCTGAGTTTGGGCTCATTTGTTTGAAAACTTCAACAAATGCCTCTTGACCAGAAAGTACCATATCCTCTTTCGCTTTAAGCTCAGCGAGGCCTCTGTATTCTGGTCGGTCGAGAGAGTCTGTAGTAATGTCGCCAGCAGGCATATCTTCTTTAACAGCATGGGATACGATCAAAGACAGATCCATAGAAGCTCCAGGTAATTTAAGTTACTCGTCTTCATCGAGTAGCTTGTTGAGTTCCTTCTTAATGACGTCTGTAGCGATTTCTGGCAAGACACGACGAACAATATCTGCAATCAAGGTATTTGATTGGTCGCGTAGTACTTTTTCAATCTGAGCTTCAAGAACAGCCCTCATGGCTGGATCCATTGCGATTCTAGTGCTTAGGTCAGTTGAATTATCCATCTCCCGTGGGTCTTGTTCCAACGAAAGATTAGAATTTGCATCGCCATCGGACTGATCCAAGGTGAGGTCGTTTTGTTTTTCTGGCGGTGTCTTAATTTGTTGAAAGTCAAAATTTTCGATTGAATCAAAACCTTCATCTTCAAGCTGATCCAAGTCTACAATATGGGTTTCTGGGCCAGCTCCTGATTCGTCTTGAAAGTTGTTGTTGCCGTCGGTACCAGAAATAAAATCATCGGCGGACAAATCGGTCCGCTTAGGTGGTGTTTTAGGTTTTTCATGCTTTGGTTGCTGGTTTTGTTGATCGTTGAGTAAGAACTCATCGTCTACATCCTGATTCGAAATATTCGTAACATTCGTGACATGAAAGCCGTCTTCATCGTCCTCATCGTCAAAATCAATTCTAAATTCATCGAGGTTTTGTTTTTCCCAGCCTTCATCCTCTGAACTCACTCCAGCCGTAGTCCCGGTGCTGAGCTCATTATCTAACTGCTGATTAAAATCATTAGGTTGATCGTAACTTTCTTCAATATTGTCAGGAGGGTCTGGAAGCTGTTGATCTGTATTAGCGGTAGTTCTTGTAAGACCGGTCTCGTCGAGATGACTTAAATTCAAGCTTTCAAAATCTTCATTTTCTTCTTCGGTCGAATTGGAGGTCTCATGGCTTTCTTCATCCGCAAAGTCATTTACGTTCTGAAAATCATCCATATTCCAATTGTCATCACCCTGATTAGTAATTTGGTGATCAGTTTCACTGGTTGTTATTGAACTCAATCCCGAAAGCTCAGAATTGTCGTTATTGAAGTTACTATCAATTTGTGGGAGCTCTTCGTTGGACCGAGTTTCGACCTGAGGTGGTTGATTATTTATTCCTGGATCAGGGTCAGTCCCATCAGTCGTTAAAACAACTGATTGTTCCTGAGGAAGGTTCGGAGGATTTGCGGCCTTCTGTTTTTCATCTTCAATAAACTCAGTCGAAATACTTGGTGAAAATATTAAATAAGGTGCAAGTCTCTGATCTTTTGCCTTTGGAATTTGCTCAAGAACCAGAGCTCTAAGGTCCTCAACGTCAAAGGGCTTTTCCAATTTTCCATCGGCTCCGCTTGCAGCGTACTTTTGCTCATCGAGCTCCATAAATGAACTCCACATAAGTACCACCGGAATGGTCTTAAGCTCTTCATCTTTTTTAACTTCATAACTGACTTCGTAGCCATTTAATTTTTGAAGGAGCACGTCCGCGAAAATAATATCTGGTTGGAAACTCTTGGCGACTTCAATAACATCCACACCCAATTGCACGGATTTCACCTCGACCCCGAAATCCTGCAGGGCCAGTTGCATGACTTTTTTAATTGTTGAACTTTCGTCCGCCAGTAAGACGCGCATCGCCATAATTCGAGTAAATTCCACATTGCTTCAACTGTCAAGAACTCTAAAGAAAACAAGGGGTTATTGTGTTATCTCAGCACATAAAAGCTGTGCTTTGCGTTGAATTCTAGAGTGATTTTGAGATTTCTAAGGACTCCCAAGAAATGGCAGCGAATCAGTTTAGCGATTTGACTCTATATCTTCAGAATTTTAGGATCGAGCGGTGTTTAATATCATCGATCGCTATATTGCTCGCACTTTTTTGCTGTATTTCTTTTCTGGACTCATCGTTTTTGTAACTTTGTTTCTCACCATTGATGTAATGACAAATACGGTTCGCTTTGATGTTGGGACCGACGTTCTTTTTCGCTACTACGGCTATTTTGTTTTTGAAATTTTGTATCAAATGCTCCCGGTGGCCTGTTTAATAGGAACGGTTTTCACTCTTAGCGACCTAAATCGAAGTAATGAATTAGTAGCACTATTTAGTTCAGGTATGAGTCTGGCTCGAGTTAGTGGTCCTATACTAGTTCTCGTTGTGATTTTATCTCTCGTAGGTTTCTGGATGGGGGACCGTTTACTTCCTACCATCGTCAAAAAGAAAAATTACATCTACTTTGTAGAGATTAAGAAGAAGCCAGGCCTCTATTCAACGATCAAGACAAATAAGATTTGGTATCGATCACAAAATATTCTTTTTAATATTAAAAGTTTAAAGGCCGAAGAAAATCTGGCAGAAGGAATTACCCTTTATTATTTCGATGAAACTTGGGAACTCCTGCAAATGGTTACCGCTCAACAAGTGAATTTGGAGGGCGAGCAATGGCTTTTGAAAAAAGGTGCAGTGACTTTGTTCTCTGATGAAACTGGTGCTCCAATGTCACAGGAGTTTGAGCAGAAGCGCGTGAGCATGGGTGAAGATGTTGCAGATTTGCAGGCCACCGCTCAGCCGTCTTCCGTATTAAGTCTACGAGAGTTGAAGCAGTTTATTGCCAGAAACAAAGATGGTGGATTAGATACCACTCATTACGAAGTCGATTATCACGCTAAGTTCAGTTTTGCTTTTGCTGCTTTCGTGATGTCTTTTTTAGGTATTCCTTTTACCGTATCAAGAGCGCGATCGGGTGGAGTGGCATTAAACATTGCCATGTGCCTGGGCTTAGCTTTCTTGTATTGGACCTTTTATAGCTCTGGTGTAACTCTCGGTCGATATGGTGCTATTCCTCCAGTATTGGCAGCTTGGGTACCGAACGTGACCATGTTATCTCTGTCATTTGGGCTATTAGTGCGCCTGAAACGCTAAAAATCGATCTAAGAGCCCAAAGTCCGAATTAAAAAGCTTAGTCTTTACGTGGGTCTATGAAAAGGGTTTCAAAGGCCCTGAAAGTCTGTTAAAAACCTATGAAATCCTTTATTATAGGTGGAGTTATGGCTGTTTTAGAAATTCTCACATTTCCAAATCCAATACTTAGAAAAGTTGCAGAACCGGTCACAGAAGTGACTCCTGAGCTGACTCAATTCGCTGAGGATATGTTGGAGACCATGTACCATTCTCGGGGCATTGGTTTAGCTGCACCTCAAGTTGGTAAGAGTATTCGCCTATTGGTCATGGATACTAGAGCCCAAGACGAAGAAGGTCGTTACGATTTATCGGAAATGACTGAAATGGAACAGCAATATGATGGACCTATTGTCATTTTTAATCCTGAAGTGATTGAAAAAAATGGGAAGAAGAAGTTTCAAGAAGGCTGTTTAAGTGTTCCGTCTTACTATGAAGAAGTAGAGCGAGCCGATGTTATAAAAGTCACCGGTCTCGATAAAAATGGGAAGCCCATCGAACTTGAACTCGATGGATTGATGTCGGTGTGTATGCAGCACGAGATAGACCATTTGGACGGTAAGCTTTTTATCGATCGCCTAAGTCCAATCAAGGGCAATCGAATTAAATCCAAAATTAAGAAATTTGGATATCCAAAACCCGAAGATCAAGAGACCGAAACAGAAACTGAAAAAGAATTAGTGTAGGTTAGTACATGGCCTATTCAGTGGTTTTTTTAGGTACACCTGGGTTTGCTGTTCCCTGTTTGGAAGCAGTTCATAATCATCCTGAATTTGATGTAAAATTGGTTGTTTCCCAACCCGATCGACCAGCCGGTCGAAAAATGAAATTGAAACCAAGTGACGTAAAAACAAAAGCTTTAGAATTGAATCTTCCCGTCGTTACACCTGAAACCGTGAATACGATTGCCTTTCGTGAGCAGATAGCTGAGCTAAATGTCGATGCAGCGATTGTGGTGGCTTTTGGTCAGATTTTAGGTCAGAAATTTTTAGATTTGTTTCCAAAGTCATGTGTTAACGTTCATGGGAGTTTACTCCCAAGGTGGCGTGGCGCGGCTCCCATCCAGCGATCCATAATGGAAGGTGATCAAACCACAGGAGTTTGCCTGCAAGTTATGGTTAAAAAACTAGACGCAGGGGCCGTCATTGGGGAACGGGAAATCCCCATTCATACGGAAACTACAGCAACTTCATTGTATAAAGATCTAAGTGATTTAGGAGCGGACCTTCTCGTTACAGATTATTTGAAGTTTTTAAGTGGTTCTATTGATCCAATTGAACAAGATGAGAGTCTTGTGACCTATGCTCACAAAATTGAAAAGTCAGAGGGTATTATCAACTGGAACCTCAGTGCTTTTAGTATTAGCTGCCAGATTCGAGGTCTTTCAATGGGGCCCCAATGCTGGACATTCAGGGATGGCAAGAAGCTAAAGATACACGATGTCAGAGCCTTGGCAAAAGAGGGAAGTCGCCCAGGTGAAGTCCTATCTGTTGAAAAGGACCATTTTGTTGTTGCTTGTGGTCAAAATGCTTTGGCGATCTATGAGGTGCAGCCAGAATCAAAGCCTCGTATGCTGGTTTCAGACTATCTCAGAGGCTACTCGTTAGAGCCTGGTTACGTGTTTGAATCTCCCCAATAAAAGCCTCGTTAATTCTTAAAAAGTTCAATAATTACAGTGGATTTTTACTCACAATATGGTTAAAAAAGTGCCTTTCCAAGGAGAAGCACTATGGGTCGTTTTTTGGTGGCTCCCAGCATCCTTTCAGCTGACTTTTCTAAACTTGCTGAAGAGGTAGATAGTATCGAAAAAGCTGGAGCGGACTGGGTTCATGTCGATGTAATGGATGGACATTTTGTTCCCAATCTAACAATAGGTGCGCCAGTAGTTAAAAGTTTACGCCCTCAAACTAAACTGCCTTTAGATTGTCATCTCATGATTGATCGACCCGACCTTTACTACAAAGATTTTTGTAAGGCTGGTGCAGACTATATAACAATTCATGTTGAGTCTCCCTGTGATGTCGAAAAGACTTTGAAAGATATTCGAGCAGAAGGAGTAAAACCAGGAATCACTTTAAGGCCTAAAACTCCTGTGGAAGATATTTTCCCATACTTGTCTTTAGTTGATCTTGTTTTGGTAATGACTGTAGAGCCTGGCTTTGGTGGTCAGAGTTTTATGGAAGATCAAGTTGAGAAAATTTCCTCAATTCGTGAAAAGTTGAAAGAGCTAAACCATTCAGCCCTCATTGAAGTCGATGGCGGGGTTAATGCTGAAACTGCAAAGAAACTTTTAGGTGCAGATGTCTTAGTAGCAGGTAGCTATGTATTTAAAAATGATTACAAGGCGTCGATCGGTACGCTTAGAGAGATAAAGGCTTAATCTATGTCTACAAATGAATTCCAAATCAATGGTCATGAGTTAAATATCGATTCGGTATGGCGGATCGCCTTTGATAATGAAACTAAAGTCAGTATATCACCTGATTCACGGGAAAAAATGTTGGCTTCGCGCAGCTACATAATGGGTCGAGTGGAAGCCGGCGAAGTCATTTATGGTGTAAACACAGGTTTTGGCGCGTTTAGTAGTGTACAAATTTCTGAAGCTGAGATTGTTGAACTTCAGAAAAACTTGATTAGAAGTCATAGCTCTGGTGTGGGCGAGCCGTTTACAGTTGAGCAAACTCGAGCAATTATGCTTCTTCGAGCAAATGCCTTGGCTCGAGGAGACAGTGGGATTCGTCCAGAAGTTGCTGAGAAAATTCTTGAGTTCCTAAATCACGATATAGTTCCTTACGTTCCTAGCCAAGGAAGTGTTGGTGCCAGTGGCGATTTAGCTCCTTTGTCTCATTTAGCTCTCGCGATTATTGGAGAGGGCGATGCATGGAAAGATGATCAAGCTGTTCCAGTTAAACAGTTGTTACAAGAAAGAAATGTTCAGCCCTTAGAATTGCAAGCTAAAGAAGGTCTATCTTTGATCAATGGGTGTCAGGTTATGACTGGAGTCGGTTTGTTAACTCTACATCGAGCTAGAGATCTTGCTTGGTTAACGGATTTAGCGGGAGCTATGTCGCTCGAAGCTCTTAAAGGCTCACGCAAAGCCTTTGATCCATTGATCTCTGAAACAAGGGCTCACCCAGGTGAAGCTAAAACTGCTAGAAATATGGTCAAACTGATGGGTGAAACTTCTGGAATTTCAGAAAGTCATCTGACTTGTGGGAGAGTTCAAGATGCTTATTCACTCAGATGTATTCCTCAGGTTCATGGTTCAGTAAAAGATGCTCTTCAATACGGTCTAAGAGTTTTAGAGGTGGAGTCAAACTCAAGCACTGACAATCCACTTGTTTTTCCGGAAGCAGAAAAAATTCTTTCATGTGGTAATTTTCATGGACAACCAGTTGCAAATGCACTGGATTTTATGGCTATAGCTGTTGCAAGTATGGCATCTATCTCAGAATGTCGGATTGCCAAGCTTATTAATCCAGCCATGAGTGACTTGCCTGCTTTCCTTGCGCCCAAAGGTGGATTGAATTCAGGACATATGATCGTCCAGGTGGCTGCGGCCTCATTGGTTAGTGAGAATAAAGTTTTATCTCACCCAGCCAGTGTAGATAGTATTCCAACTTCGGCTGATAAAGAAGACCATGTATCAATGGGAACTATTGCAGCTAGAAAGTTTGATAGCATTGTAGATAATTCTGAAAACATTGTAGCCATGGAAATGCTTTCAGCATGCCAGGCTTTGGATTTGTTAAAACCACTTGAGCCAAGCTCAATGGTTGCAGGGGCATTTAAGAAAATTAGAGAACAGGTTCCGTTTGCAGAAACAGACCGTGTTTTTTCAAAAGATATAGAAACAATTTATTCGATGATAAAAGATCGGGTGTTCATCGATATGATCAATTCTGAATTAGGAGAACTGGAATGGTAAGAACAGTCAGATCACCCAAGGGCACAGAGCTCAATTGCAAAGGTTGGCAACAAGAAGCCGCCTATCGAATGATTCAAAACAATTTGGATCCAGACGTTGCTGAACACCCTGAAGAACTTATAGTTTACGGGGGCAAAGGTAAAGCCGCAAGAAACTGGGAAAGCTTTGATAAGATTCTTGAAGCATTAAAGACTTTAGAAAACGATGAAACTTTACTAGTTCAATCTGGAAAACCTATTGGTATTCAAAAAACCCATGAAGATGCTCCGAGAGTTTTAATAGCCAATTCTAATCTTGTCGGAAACTGGGCCAATTGGGAGCACTTTGACGAGCTCGATAAAAAAGGTCTTATGATGTACGGCCAAATGACAGCTGGATCTTGGATCTATATTGGAAGTCAGGGGATCGTTCAGGGCACCTATGAGACCTTTGTAGAATGCGGAAGAAAATATTTTAACGGAAGTTTAAAGGGTAAGTGGATCTTAACTGCAGGTCTTGGTGGAATGGGTGGAGCACAACCTCTAGCGGGAGTCTTTGCAGGAGCTAACGTATTAGCCGTTGAAGTTGATCCAACTCGAATCGAAAAACGGTTAGAAACCGGCTATGTGGACGAAGAAGCCAAAGACTTAGATGATGCCCTAGCGCGTATTAAAAAATACAATGAAGCCGGTGAAGCAAAATCTGTAGCCCTTTGTGGAAATATGGCGACTGTTATTCATCAGATGATCGAAAAGGGAGTTACTCCTGATATTCTTACAGATCAGACATCCGCTCATGATCCATTAATTGGGTATATTCCAGAGGGATATACTTTAGAAGAAGCAGCGTCATTGCGTGAAAGCGACCCAAAGCTTTATGTTGAAAAGTCTGTCGCATCCATGGGCAAGCATGTTGAAGGAATGCTGGAGATGCAAAAGAAAGGGTCCATTACTTTCGATTACGGTAATAATATACGTGAGCGTGCACTTCAGGCGGGGGTAGAGAAGGCTTTTGATTTTAAGGGTTTCGTTCCCGAGTTTATCAGACCTCTATTTTGTAAAGGATCCGGTCCTTTTAGATGGGTTGCTTTAAGTGGTGATCCAGAAGATATCAAAGTGACAGATGATGCTTTGAGAGAGCTTTTTCCACATAAAAAGCATTTGTTGAACTGGTTGGATATGGCCCAAGAAAGAATTCATTTTCAAGGCCTACCAGCTCGCATTTGTTGGTTAGAGTATGGCGAACGCATGCAAGCGGGTGTTAAATTCAATCAGCTCGTTAAAGAAGGAAAGTTAAAAGCGCCAATTGTTATTGGTCGCGATCACTTGGATTGTGGTTCTGTCGCTTCTCCTAATAGAGAGACCGAAGGTATGCTTGATGGAAGTGATGCCGTAGCGGACTGGCCAATCCTAAATGCCATGGGGAATGTGGCCTGTGGATCTACTTGGGTTAGTTTTCATCACGGTGGTGGTGTAGGAATGGGCTACAGTTTGCATTCTGGCCAAGTCATTGTTGCTGATGGAACAGATAAAGCCGAAGAACGCTTAAAAAGAGTTCTTACTTTTGATCCTGCCATGGGGTTGTTTAGGCATATCGATGCAGGTTATGAAGATGCCGTTCAAATTGCAAAAGAGCGGAATGCAAAATCATTGTGGATTTAGTTTTATAAAGGGGTTGTTATGAAATTTTTGGGTGTGTTGCTATTTTTGGGTTTGATAGCTCAACCAGTGTTGGCCAAAAAGACTTTGGTTTACTGTGCTGAATCGGTAGCGAGGAAATTGAATCCTCAACAAGTTAACGATGCTGGATCAATTATTTCCATTGGTTATACAATTTATGATCAGCTGGTTACGATTAATTCAGATACATTGAAGGTCGAACCACATGTTGCGAAAAGCTGGAGCATTTCTAAAGATGGAAAGCAGTACACTTTTGATTTAAGAAATGATGTTAAGTTTCATAGCAACAAATCTTTTAAGCCAACTAGAACGCTAAATGCAGATGATGTGATTTTTAGTTTTGAGCGACAATGGAAAAAAGACCACCCTTTTTATGAAGTCGGTGGTGGAACTTACTTTCTTTTTATTGGCCTCGAGTTTCACAAGCTCTTAAAGAAGGTTGAAAAGTTAGGGGAGCACAAAGTTCGATTTACATTAAACTCTAGAAATGCTGGGTTCCTTCGTTATTTAGCCATGTATTTCGCTGCGATTCAGAGTGCTGAATATGCAGACTTTTTAGCTAAGAAAAATATGAAGGCTAAGATTGATAAAGAGCCTATTGGTTCTGGACCTTTTGTCTTTAAAACATATAAGAAAGACAGGATCCTTCGTTTGACCAAATTTGAAGATTACTTCAAAGGGGCGACTCCAGTTGACCAACTGGTTTATACCGCTTCACCTGAGTCATCTGTTCGTTATCAAAAAATTAGAAATAAAGATTGTCATATCTCGATTTCACCACCAGCCAATGCAGTGGCGAAGATTAGAAACTCGAAAGAGTTAGAACTTCACACTAATAAGGGTTTAAATATTGCTTACTTGGCACTCAATCTTCAAAAACCAGCACTTAAGAACTTGAAGGTAAGAAAAGCGATAGCGCATGCCTTGAACCGAGATGCCTATATTAAAGCTATTTATTTAGGTGAAGGTAGTGTAGCCAATCACCCGGTTCCTCCTCGTCTTTTTGGTTATCCTAAAGGATTGCCAGGACACAAATATGATCCTGAGCTTTCTAAGAAACTGTTGAAAGAAGCTGGTCTGGAAAAAGGTTTAAAAATTAAATTATGGACCCTACCAATTGTTCGCCATTACAACCCTAATGGAAAACGTATGGGTGAAATGATGCAAGCTGATCTAAAGAAAGTGGGAATTGATGCTCAGTTGGTGAGTTACGAGTGGGGAACCTACTTAGACAAAAGTGATAAAGGTGAGCACGAAGTCGCCCAAATTGGTTGGGCTGCGGCATCAGGCGACCCTGATGAGTTTGTTGGAACACTTTTTTCATGTGACTCTATTGAGTCTGGACTCAATATGTCTCGATATTGTGACAAGACTTTAGATAAGCTCATTAAAAAGGCGAAGGCCGAGTCTAATCCCAAAAAGAGAGCAAAACTTTACTTTGATGCTCAGAAAAGAATTCGCGATCAAGTCCTCTGGATTCCTATCGCACATGGGAATGAGCACAGAGTTATTCGTAAGGAAGTTAAAAACTATAAGCTTCACAGTCTAAAAGGTGAATACCTCTACGGTGTCGACTTATAACCGTCTTAAAACGAGGCAAGTCGATTTAATCAGAATTTCGATTCTTGCTTAATCCAATCCCTCCAACTCCGATAAGTTATTAGCTTTTGGAGGGATTGAATTGGCGACTTTAACCCGTTATCAAAAATCTGGTGGTTTCTTTCAGCTTGTTAGCTTAATCGAGGGCTTTGGTCCCAAGAAAAGAGAAAAGTTCCTAGAGATTATTGAGTCCGAGAACCAACTTTGGGCGAAGGCTTTGCGAGAAAAGCTTCTCTCTGTAGAGCGAATAGTGACTTGGGATTATAAGTTTTTAAAGCAGATTTTTGATCGATTTCAGCCACTTCATATAGCTGCATTTTTACATGGTCTAGAGAATGACAAGAAGACTGCTGTTCTGGAGGCCCTTCCTGCAAGTAAAAAAAGAGAAGTGGAAGAGTTGCATGAATATATGAATCCATCGGTAAACGAAGTGTCGTCCATGTTTCTAAAAGTTATATCTGAGGTTCGACTTCTAGTTAAGGAAGGTTATCTTGTTTTTGAGGAAGTTGATGCAACATTGAAGATTCCTGACAATATCGAGGAGCAGTTAGCAAGTGGAGAATATGGTTTTCAGGATGTCGCAACTCAAGAGGTCTTTAAGCCTCAGGCAGTTGAGGAGACAGTAGAAGAGGATGCCAGTCTGTCAGGTGAAAAGAGAATTGAAAATCTAAAAAACCAAGTGCTTCATTTAAAAAGACAAATGGAGAGTTTAATCACTCAAAACCGTGAGCTTGGTGTCGAAAATGAAAAACTCAAAATTTTACTTAAAGACTATTTGAAGAAGTCGGCCTGATAAGTTCTGCATAAAAATGGAAATAAAAAAGCGCAAGATCAACTTGCGCTTTTTTTTTACTATATCTAGTAGAGGTTAGTTATTAGCAAGAGCATCTCTAAAGAACTCGTATTCTTGCTTCCACTCATTTAAATGATATTCCAAGTGAGCGATTCGTCCTGGTGAAGTCAATCGAGCCATGGCTTCTACAACGAATACATCGTGACGAGCTTGAGTTGCTCCAGCTTTTTCTCGAATAGTACTTTCGAGGTTTTTCACTTCGTTGATGTACTGCTCTATTTTGCCGAGAGCATTTTTAGCCTCTGCCTGGGCAGTGGTAAAACCTTTTTCATTGGCCATTTTTTCGATGCTAACAAAGCTTCCTTTAATCTCGTTATATCGCTGGATCGCATTTTTAGCTGAGTACTCAATATACCAAAGTGCCGAGTTAACGTTTCCGCCGTTAGAATCTTGAATCTTTCCAGCGGCAGCACATTCAATCAGTGTTCCTTCAATAGAAACTTCTTCGAGATTAGATCTTACGGCCAACTCCCTTACAACATCTAGAGATTCTCCAGCAGTTTTTGCCAGTTCCGTGAGCTTTGCATCGGTTTTGTCAGCATTGTATTCCCGTTGAAGGTCATTTACTTTCTGACCAAGCTTTTGAAGATCTCGTCGCAAAACCATATTGAGTTTGTAATTGGGATCGTTTCTTCTGCCTACGTTGAAAACGTGATGCATAACTTCGTGAACTAAAGTCCACCTGTCAGTATCTGAGCGCACTAAAATTACAGGCTCAATGATATCTTTTGGTCTCGATGGGCTTTCTTTGTGAATATAGAGTCCTGCGAGAGAACCGCCGCCACCGCCGCCAGAAGCTTGCATCCACTGTTGTCTGTAATTTCCCGGTGCTTCATCAAGAGCAGTAAAGATCGTACTCTTTTGAGGTAGCAATTCTTCTCTCATAGAATAGAACGATGAATCTGGAGTCCTTAGACTTTGTCCACCTGCCAATGTCACTTTGTAAACTGGAACATCTAGTTCGGTCTGTGAATACTTCCAAGTTTCCTCAGGTGATAAAGAGAACATCACTTCAAGTAGATCAGAGCTAAATAATTTTCCAAAGTAAGGTGATGACTTCACACTAACCTTGTCGAGTGCTCCTGCTTGAAGTTGTTGTTTTTTATCAACTGCATTTTGACAGGTGAATACACCCTGTGGACCAGGGCCTGGTCCGGCTCCACCAGAGCTTCCGCCGTCACTTCCACAAGCGCTCAGTGCCAACACTCCGATTGTTAGCGCTAAAGCCCTTAATAATTTGTCCTTTAATCTCATCCGCATTTTCCCCTCCCTGATGCGTATGAAAAACTTTATCAAAGAGGGGGGGCTTGTAAAGAATATAGGATTGGAGCGCCAATGGTCTCAGCGCTTCTGACTCAAAGCGCAACTTAATGATTACAAAGAGTTATTCCTTTACTTAGAAATTACGCGTAGTGACTTTTTACTTTGAAAGGATTCCATACTTCTGAAATTCTGACTGGATTCGCGCAGTAAATTTTCCGGATGTGATTCTTTGGTCTAAATCGATCACTTTTTCAAGGGCTGTGGAGAAGGTATCTGTCCCTCGGAGTTCAGCAAGATGTCTAAAAAATAATCTGTCGAAGTCCACAACTTGGCTTTCGTTTTCCAGTTGAATTCGTCTTCGCGTAGCAAACCAAGCTGAAGCATAAGTTGACCCCATGGTGTTAACTTGGCCTGGAGCTCCTTGGGCTTCACATGCAGCGTAGGTTTCGGTGGCGTTGAAGGTTTGAGTGCTAGAGTTTAAATTTCTTGAATAATCGCAGAAACCAAAGCCGTCGATGGAGTTTGTCCAGGTTTGACCAATACTGGGGCTTTCTGGAAACATGATCGCAACGAGATAGTCTCCAATTCCGGAGATAATAGCCTGTGAACATCCTTGAGCTGAAGTACAGCATTGGTCGACTTGATCAAGGCAACTCTCGTGATGAGCATTAAGGCCTTTGGCATTTATTAAACCGCTGGTTGCAATTTCGGTAAATGCCACCCCAAGAAAGTGAATTACAATTCCCGCATCATAGGCCATGACTTGACCCTCGGGCGTTGTGCTCAAATGGATCGTTCTGTCTTTCGGAACATAGGCCGTGAAGTTGTCATCTACGATAATTTTAATCTGTGTATTTTGGATTGATGTCGGCATCGCATTGGGCCAGCTTTGGATGTATTCAAAAGTTCGATTGGCCCAGTAATAGGCCATAAGTTGCGCAACTTGAAGTTCAGTATCGTTTGTTGCAGCAGGTTTATACTGCCCCGCTGGAATCATTACTGGTTCTGCGTTGATTGTTTCGATAGAAATGTTGGCATTGGCTAGGCGTGGACTTGTTAGTCCTGTAAGTTTGACGCCAAAAGTTTGGGTTGTTCCTAGTGGAGTCGTAAAATCAAGTGGGGTGTCAAAAACAGCTTTGTTTTGAAACACAGGGTTTTTGTAAAACAAACAGGTATCGAATTCAGTGTTTGAAAAACAACTTTCATCAATTCGATCAGTCCCTGGAATTCGACTCGTTTCCTGTGATGATTCATTATGAAGGTTAGCTGAAAGAAGCTTTGACTTAAATTGACCGCAGTTCTGAAAGCTTACTGTCGCATATAAAATGGCAAACAGACCAAGAATTTTTGTAAGGCTCTTTATTCTTTTTACTGGAGGCTTAGAGTTCATTTCTCATACCTCCATTGGAAAGAATCAAATATTTGTTATAGAGGTAATCCGTGAGACGAGCCATGTCGATGCGCCGACCATTTACAGCAACATCAGAAAGGTTTTGATCTTGGATTGCGGCCTTAGCCAATATTTCTTCAACATCTGAAGGGCTGTAGTTGATATCGTGAGATTTGAAAAAGCTTATAACCAACCCAGCTCCACCGGCAACGATAGGTGCGGCCATGGAGGTTCCCGATAGTCTAGCAAAACGACTGTTAAAATAGGTTGAAAGAATTCCTCTTGAATTGGCCCCAGATCTCTCTGAGCCAGGTGCGATCATTTCGACATAGCTACTAGAAAAATTTGAAAAGCTACTTTTGTTTAAGGTCGTTGAGTCAATACTAGCAACACTGATGGCTCCTATAAACTCGGGAGCGTATCCGGCTGGAATTACGAAATCGTCATTTGTGATTTCGTTATTGCTGTTGCCAGCGGCCATAACAATTACAGATTTTTGAGACGCAGTTTGAATTGCATTTTTTAGAACTGCGTTTTGACCAGTGCCACTCAAACTTAGATTGATGACATCGGCACCATTGTTAGCAGCCCAAAGAATTCCGTTGGCTACATCGTCAAAAGATCCAGAGCCACTTTCACCCAAGACCTTAACCGCCATAATTTTTGCGAAGCCATTCATTACTCCAGCAATACCCAAGCCGTTGTTTGTTTCTGCAGCGGAAATACCAGCGCAATGGGTTCCGTGGCCATTATCATCATCGGGATCTGTATCATCATTTACAAAATCGTAACCCATCTGTCCGCTATTATTTCGCCACATAACCCCATCTAAATCGGGATGATTGTAATCAACCCCTGTATCTACAACTGCGATAACAGCATCTCTGGTAAGTTTTCTTGAAGACTCGTAGGGGAAAAACCTGGAATCTTTTTACCACGATGCCAGAAGGGATATTGATGCCAGCAACGAGTTGGTCAATTTCAAT
>CAZFYV010000054.1:0-15886 GCA_964523195.1 uncultured Pseudobdellovibrionaceae bacterium | reverse complement strand
CAACGGTCGGGTGACTCGTGCTAATGTTGTAAATAGCGATATCGAAGATAAAAAGTATATGATTTGTCTCTCAAGAGTTATTGAAAGAACTCGATTCAAATCCTTCAATGCCCAACCTATTGAAGTCGAATATCCAATAGAAGTTAGCCTTCCAAATTAAAACTACCTGTAATCATGAAGATAATCGATATGTTCCGCAACCCATGGTTCGTGCTCACCTTCTAACTCAAAAACTCGCTGCCCTTCTCGTGAGACTTCTCTAGAGGGAGTTACACTGGATTCAAAATCAAAAGATATAAGGTCATGCTCAGCCAAGGCTGGTAGAATTTTCTCAACAGTATTAGCTCCCAGAATTCTCCGACGAATTAAATCATCGAAGCTCTGTTCTAACTCATCAAATGAAAAGCCATAGTTCATGGTCATATCGAGACCAACGCGCAAAACTTGTTCTGTTGTCAATCGACCATCTTGATATAAATCCAGGGCCGTTTGAAAAGTATTGTATGTCGGGACCAATCGTCGACCAAACTTTCTATAGTACTCAGGGTCTGTGTCGGTTGCTAAATTAATATAAACTTTTTCAACTGGATCTCGACTAGGAATTTGATCCTGAAGATCTAAAATAGTTTCAGTCTGTTCACCAACGACCCGCAGATTTTTTAAGATATGTCTAAGTTCACTTTCAGTCCACCTACGAGCACAGATATCGGAGTAAAGCGAATAAATGATAGCATCGGACTCACTATCATCCCCCCAAAGCACTTGCCTAACATCTTCTTTAAGAGTCGTTCGCAGTTGGAGTAATGCCTGAAGTTTATATCCAACTTGTTGTGTGAGTCTCCATAGTCGACTTGGTTTAACGTTTTTCAAATTGTCTTTATAAAAGGAGCCGTAAGGAAGTATTTGATCTAGCTCTAACTTTTCTTTAATTTTGCTTTCAATTTGCGGAGGACTTGCAGTAATAAAGAAGATTGGGAAACGATCTTTGCCAGTCTTCTCAATCCAACTATTTTTTAGAGCGGCCACAAGAGTCGCAGTACCTGGAACATTTTTTTTCTGAAAAGCTTTCTCCAAGGCAGTTCTCATCAAGTCACGTAAACTTCCCCAATGAGTGTCCAGGTAGGTTTTATCCAAGTCCCAAACATAAACTTCTTCGCAAGTATTCTCTAGTCCCAGATGAACATATCTAAAGAAAACTACATCTCCCAAAATTTCAGCTCTTGATTTCCAGTCAGCCAATTTGAACTCCCAAATATAGCTTCGCTTTTCCCACCTAAAAAGTCACCATCTGTCCAATTCTAAATAAAAACAGCTTCAATCTCATTTCCACGGACATACCCTAAGTATTTGTAATTACGAGGTTTTGGTCCTGATAAAGATTATAGCACTGAGAGCTTTAGGTAGACTCCGGGCATTTTATTGTGTTATCCCCTAGCCCAATGAAACTCGTTCAAGTCGACCATATTCCAAGAAGGCTCAACTTTGGTAGTAACCAGCAATGGCCTAAAGAACTCCCTAGCATTTGCTGGAGAGAAATTCTTTTGACTGAAACTGAGCACGGCGACCTTTGTATCGATCAAGGGCACGAGTCTTTGATCAATTTGTTTACCGGCATATACCCAGATCTAACTCTTCCTGAACTTGCTCGTATTTATAGATTTTGGACTCACAATTTGGACTTTAAAGACCTCGAATGGCAAAACTTTTGGGCTGACCTATGTATTAAACATAATCTTCGCGACGGGGAATCTTTAAGAGAAACTCTTCTTCGAATATTGGAAACACCGATAGAGTTTCAGAACTGGCTAACGCTTAGAAAGTCTACAGCTAAAGACGTGCAGATTTTGAGAGAGCTAGAATCAATCGAAGGGATCATACCCGGACTACATTGCATCGTAGAGAAAAAATGTACAAAGAGCCAAGGTTCACAAGCTTTAGAGTGGTTGAGCGAGTTAATTCTACTGGATAGACTTGATCAAAACCTCTTTGAGACTCCAGAAGATCAAAACGCAGAATTATGGTTAAAGGCCATCAAAAGATCTCGTTATCCAAATTCTTCTCAAGAAGACTCTAATATGAAAGGTAAAGTGAGATCACTCCCTTGGCCTCAGTTTGCAAGTGTCGATTGGGTTCGCAAAGGTGATCAAAGTGCAGTCGATATTCATTTTCACTTTACAGACCTACGAGACCTGGAAAATAAAATCAGAGGGTTGGCTAGCTGTACAGAGAATCTAAAAAACCATGGTGATTTACCGTGGACATAACAACTCATCTCCAATCTACAGAACAAAAAAATCATCCCGTCGAACTTTTAACTAACAAGTTTGAAAAAGTTCACGTTAATAAAAGCGTCGTGAATTCTAAAGTCGCTCAAAGATTCCTAGATTTGTTTCCTGAAGAAAAAATATCTATCGTAGACTCTAAACCCTATCCAGACGTAAAAAACTCCTTGAGCTCAAGTCAATTTGAACAAAGTAAAAAAGAAATTTATCTCACGGAACATCCTGGCCATTTTTTTAAGCGATGCCCTGGAGCTAAGAAAACTCTCGCCTGCTGCAATTATTTTGTCCTTAATTTAGGTCTACAGTGTGATCTAAACTGTAGCTACTGTTACTTACAGTCTTACATCAATACTTCGACAATAACAGTTTATACAAATATTGAAAAAGCCATCGACGAAATGAGAGAGATGGCAAGTTATAGTGCAGATCAAAATGTAAGAGTGGGGACTGGAGAAACCATTGATAGCTTAAGTATGGATCCACTTACTCTTTATTCCCATGAACTCATTGAGTTTTTTAATGAGGTTCCGAATTGGAATTTAGAGTTTAAAACTAAATCAGCCTACGTCGACCAGTTTATCAATCAAAAGCACTCAGGAAATACGATCGTTAGCTGGTCAATAAACCCACAATATATTGTTGAAAAAGAGGAACACGAGACTGCATCATTAGAAGAGAGGTTACTCGCTGCTAGGAAATGTCTCGACAATGGTTTTCAAATTGCGTTTCACATGGACCCTGTCATTTACTTCGAAGACTGGGAAACACATTATTTTCAGCTTATTGATTCGATTTGTGAGAAATTTGAGCCAACAGAAATGCCATACATTTCCTTGGGAGCCCTCAGATACCAACCCGAACAAAAATCTATGATGCGAGAGCGCTTTGGACAAAAGAGTTTGGTTTTAGATAATGAAATGTTTCAAAGCAAAGATGGTAAACTGAGGTATGACAGCCGATTGAGAAATTCGATGTTCAAGAAGATTATTGACCGCTTCAAACAAAATAATTCGCAGTGGAAGATATTCTTGTGCATGGAAACACCAGAAAGCTGGATTAAAAGTTACGAAGAGATCCCTCATCGAATGGATGATTTAAAAACTCTTTTCAAGCCAATTAAAAAGCGCACTACTGACTCAAGTATTCAACTTTAAAACGCTAGAACCAAAAGAATGACAAGACTACCTACCCAACTCAAGACAGTGGATATTGAGCGTTCTTCTTCCTTTTCCTTTTGATCTTGGGCTGCCTCGGGACTCAAAAGTTCCCGATCGAGCTGCAACTGACTTGGGATTCCGTCTTTTAAAGAAAATCTCTCTCTTAGTCGTCTCATCTGTTTTGGAATACTCACAAGAGAGTTTTCCACGACCAGTTTCTGATTTAGTACAGTAGTCATTTCTACTGTTGCGATGCCATCCTCAATTTTAATAACTCGACCTTCGGCAAAAACCTCAGTACGTGCGCCTCCCTGGAATAGAGGTTGAGTTGAAGAATGGAAAATCTGCATCCACTGTACACGATCACCTGTTGAAACTCCTGATTGTTTACCAATATCAACCTTGGCTAATTTGAGGTCTCCCTCTCTAACAAAAGTTCTTTTCATTATCGGATCTAAAACTAAAAACCCATGATAAGGAACAGATGCAATAAAGTCCCCAATCAATCGAGTCACAGCCGGTGTGAGTTGAGATTTAATAGTTTGAGATGGCTGTAGGTTTACTGACTTCTTCCATAACTCCAAGCCATTATAGCCATCGTATACAACCATACTTAACTTTCTCTTTTCAAGAAAAGTAGAAATGATGGCATTTGCATCTAAAAGCTTTCCTAAAATAATAACATCAGCTGGGCTCAGCTTTTTTCGAGCTTGATAAACTTCGTTTTTTACTAGGAATCTCTTTGTGGCTACCAAGAACCGCTGGTCTCTTGCAAGCTCTTCTCTTAACTTCCACCAAGAGTCTTCGGCTACGTTTGAATTCTGCTGTTCAACATAAATAGGAAAGACCACCATCTTTCTCAAAAGTTGGTGCTCTATCTGCGAAAAGGCGACCTGGCTAATAGTCATAATAATGAAAAAACATACAAATCGCATGGGATCAGTGTAGCAGAGAATGATCACTTATTATAAGAAAGTTTCCGAGCTACTTGATTAAAACCACTCGACATTGACTTTAGGAAACTCGACCCAAGCCTCGGATTTAGGAAACCCTGTGGGTTTCTTTTCTGTCCTTCCCATAAACTTCAGATAAGCTGTCAGAGCACCGAGAAAAGCGTCAAAGGCATGCGGTCTATCAATCATCAACTTCATATCCTGTTGATAAACGAAAACAACCTCATTTTCTACAAGCTGCCTGACAACGAACTCTCGACATTCGTCTGAGTCAATGGCGTGCCTATGAAATCTCAGATAACTCTTCTGAATTCTCAAATCACAGCCAATTCTCCAAAGACTTAGTTTTGGATAGAACTCCATCGTCTTAGATTTTAATCGACGACTTAAAAACATAGCTCTTGCAGCTAACGGCGCACCGTTTGCCCCTAGTGCCGCTGGTGGGAAGAACTGCTCTTCCAACTCATTGGAAATATAGGCTTCAGCACACCTCTCAGTATAGGGAGTAAAGATCTTGTTCGGACGCTTTTTGGATGAGCGCTTTTTATGAATTTTCCACATCCACTTGATCTCAGGTTCTTTACAAAGCTCATAACCGGGACATTTTAACTTACAACGCATACACTTCGGTAACTTAAGTGGCGCATCGAATGCGATTAACTCCAAATTTTTTTCTACTTTTTCCAAAATATTGTGCAAATAGAAATCCGAAGACTTCTCTTTACTCGCTTTAATCGAATCATGGAGGTCTCTCAAAAATAGCTTCTTCTCACTGGGGTAATATTCCAAAACCGCAACAGCCGTTTTATCGGATTTTCCCCCCGCAAGAGAAACCCCTGCAAAACGATGCATTTTTAGTTTATTAAAGTCCTTCAGGTCAGTAATCTTACTTGTTGTTCGCTTAGCCGTTTTCTTCGCAGATTTTTTTGCGACCTTCTTTGTGGTTTTTTTGGATGTCTTTCTGGATGTCTTTTTAGACTGACTCTTTTTTTTCGTTGTCATATCACGGCCGCCAAACTTTAAAGGGGATAACTTTAAAGTTTTTACTCTCCAGAAGACTTTTTAACGGCTCCCTCTTAGATGGTTCGAAAACCACCAAAGCACATCCTCCACCTCCGGCGCCACATACTTTAAAGCTACTGGCCCCTTCAGAAAGACAGAGTGAACGAAGGTCTTCTATCACATCTGTTATATAAGAGTCAGACAAAAGTTTTCTCGCTTCATACTCCCGAGAAAACAAAGAGGTTAACTTATTCATATTCATATCTTTTAAAAGATCCACCATTTCGAAAGCAACGTCAGAAATCTCATGGAGGGCTTTTAGTACAGTTTCATTCCCTTCTACTGCTCCTTTGATAATATCCCAGTTATTAAGGCCTGAATGATGGGGCTCCCCCGTATAAACCAGAAAAGAGGATTCATTAAAGAAGCTCAAAGCATCATATGAGGTTGCCCAAGTTAAGCTTCCGATATCGTAGGAAATATCACAAAGGCCACCTTTGATCGCAGGGATATAGTCTTGAGTACCTGCTGGCTTGCCCAATATTGAAGTCTCGATATCTCTAGCAAGACTTACCATTTCACTTTCCTGTAAATCGCGACCTAGCCACTCCTTGAACACTTTTATCATGCTAATCGTTAAGGATGATGATCCTCCTAAGCCTCCCCCCACTGGGCTCTCAGATGTCAGACTAATTTCGAAGCCCTCTTCTGGATGCCAATATTCAAGTTGAGGCTTTAAAATAGTCAGCTCTTTATCTTTAGAAGAAAGAAGTGATTTCAATGAATCGAAAGTCTTCGAATAATCCAGATCCACACAGTTTACGACCACATTTTTGTCAGACCTCGGAATCAAAGAAGCTTTAGTCACTATATCAATTCCAAAATTTATAGTTCGACTCCCTCCCACAAGGGCGTACAGTGGCCAGCAATCCAAAGTTCCGCCAGCTAAGTCAATTCTTGTAGGTGATACTGCTTCTACTATACTCATAACTACTTTTCCGATTTATTCTCTTCATTAACTTCCGTTTTTGCGTAAAGTCCCTTTTCAAAGGGCTCAATATCTCTTTTAGGAATTGCAACTATATCATTTTTTCCAATACTGGTCCGAACAGGAATATATTCTTCTTTTCCTACACTCGGTCCAAGATTCTCAGAAAATTGTTTTCCCCACTCAAGCTTAAACATTAAATTATTTTCACCAGAAAAAACTTCAACAGCGCCTGACGGCTCCTGGAACCGTTTGCTGTCGACTAGACTCACCCCTTTTAAATTTACGATTCGATTTAAAAGTGAATCAATTTGCGCCTGATTTATTTTCATTTCAATTTTTCCGTCTAGACCTTTTTTAACCCAATCAGCACCCTCTCTTGCGTACTCTACCGGAGTTTTGGCCTGAACCTTTATTTTTGCGACCCCTTCTCTTTTAACTTTAAACAGATAGTTTAAATCTAAAAAGTCATCTCGCTTTATCTTTAGATCCTCTATGAGGTTCCCGTAAACTCGCCCAATAAACTTTTTGTTGGTCGACATAACAAATCCAAATTTCTCGTCAACACTCTTTTTTCCGAAGGAATATTCAACACCATTCACACTGACTCGCAACATTGGCTTATCAAGAAAGAACTTTTTAAGATCATCTTTGTTTTCTGAGACGAACTCGACAATGCGTAGATCGGTGACCTTTTCAACATATCTACGAATCTCTTCAGGTGCCAATAGCCTCTCAGACTCTCCTTTTAAATTCCACTTTTCATCGCTTTTAGACAATTCGACATCAACGGATTCACCCCAGTTGACTTTTAAAAGATTGACGTCATCCTTCGCTATATCAACCAAAGCTTTGTCTCTTAAATCAAAAGCCGGCTTAGCAAAAAAGCCAATAATCTGTTTATCAACAACTAGAAGTTCCTCTTTTGATTTTGAGAATACATAGCTACTCCCATCGTAGGTTTCGATGGTTCCAAACTCGAACTCATAAACTTCACCCGATGAAGTACCTAAAACTATGGTTTTCACTTGCCCTTCTAGACCAAATTTATTTCTTTCAAAGGTTTCTGATTTAGAAAATAGCTTCTTTTCATATCGGGTCGCTAAGATAGCTTTAACAATATTAGAGACCTGCTGCTGGTCAGCCCGATCTTGAAATGGCTCCTTAACCATCCAATCGTCATCAATTTTGACAAAAGACTTTACTTTTTCACCATCCACAAATTTTAAACTACTAATTTGCTCTAGAGTTTCATTAACTAATTTGGTTTCATTAAACTCAGCTTCGGCCTTGTTCTGATCAGTAATATAGATCCCAAAATAGCCATAGGCTACAACACCCAATACGACTGCCGAAAAAACAAGAAGTTTCACGAGGATCTCCTAGTAAACCAAATCACAGATCCAAATGCAAAAAACAGAAGTGGAATCGGGAAACAAAATCCCAGAAGATATAGACGACTGTTCATACTCGTTAAGGTAATTTGAGTAATATTCTTTTTCTTAGGGCGAATTCCAATAAATTCTTTATCGTCAGATAAGTAGTTAAACGAGTTTAAGGCCAAGTTAAAATTAACTGGCTGATTACTAATATCCGTATCCGCTAGAAAATCACTATCCCCATACACAATGGCATGGAATTTTGGAGTTTCCGCGCCTCCTTTTGCACTTTCAGCAGCGCTCTCGATTTGACCCTTAACAACGAAGCCCAATGTAAATGGCCCTTTACCAACAATATTCGCTTTAGCCCCAAATTTATCTACAGCTACGGTTCTGGAGTCGGTGGTAACAATTTTCTCATACTCAAATTTAGAAGCTGTTTTGGGGTGCTTTTTAAGAGGAGATGCCACTAAATGCATACTCGGTGAAGTTGGAAAGTTTTTTGTAATTTCCAAGCCGGAGCGAGAAGGGATTCCAAACGACGTAGACTCGTCTCTTCCAACAAGGCGCCCATTCTCATCTAAAATTATTGTGTTACTAAAATCTACACCTAACTTTTCAGTAAGCTCAAAAATATTATGTTCTTCAGCTGGGTCTGCAGCAATTAGAATCCGACCACCCTGTTTTGCATATTGAACAATTTTTTCAATCTCGCCAGGCGTGATTGGAGTTTGTGGTCCGACAATGGCTACAACACTGGCATCTTTGGGGATCTCGTTACCGCGCAAATTCAGTTTCTTGATCTCATAGAATGTGAGCTCCATTTCCTTTTTCAGTAAAGAAATACTACGCCTTGAATTCCCATCCCTTTCTAGCGATGTTTCTCCATGACCTTCGACAAAGTATATAACCTTTTTCGTATCCCTAGAGAGATTAGCCATGGCATTGGTTAAGTCTTCTTCTGTTACCTGATAAATAGGAACTGTGCGTCCCTTGTACTGCATGTAAAGTCCATATGGGCCCGATTTAAAACCAAACTCATTGGCTAATCCTGGTTTTTTATTGGCATCATGGGATTCAAACAAAATGTTTTTCGTATAATTCTCATATTTTCGAACCAAAGGTTGGATCTGACCTTCAAGTTGAGTTCTATTCTTCTCATCCACATAGAATAAAACAATCCTCAATCTCTCATCCAAGGACTTCAAAACTTTTTGGCTTTGAGATGAAAGAGTATTGATTTTATTGTCTGTCACATCCCAGGTGACATCTCTATTAAAGGCAATAAAGTTCAAGGCACCTAAAAGAATCGTTGTTAGAAAAAATACCGCTCCGATGTTTAAACCTTTTCTTGTTGTCTTCAATCCCAATAGCGATTGAAAAACCTTGAATTCCAAGACAAAACCCAAACCCAAAAGGAAAAATCCCACTCCTAAGAGTATCCAAAGGAAAGGAAACCAACCACCAATAAGGTATCGCCCTAAGAAAACCGTCACTATAGCGATCAATGATAAAAAGAAGAAAATCTTTGAGGTCCTAGAGATTTTCCCAGCATTAACAGATAGTGCGCTAAATTTGATCGAGATTTCAGCCAACAATCCCAAAAAAGCGCAAATACTAAGAAACAAAACAATAGAACTTAGTTTTATCACGCCACTCATAAAATCCTGAAGATGAAGTCCCACGGAAATATGTTTGAAAATAGCAACAACAGCAGGGCTCTCAGCCATATCTGCACCCATGGCGACTAACCATAAACCAATGTTCATCATAAGAGCTATAAAAACACTAAGAACACTGCTTTGAGTTAGGGAGGACGCAAATAGTCCAACTGCTACATAGCAAGCTCCCAATAAAAACATACCCAGATACGAACTAATCAAGGGCATCCACTCTAAATCAGCAAAGAATGCTGATGAAATGGGGTATGCCATACTAAGTGCGACCAGTGTCCATACAACAGCTATTCCAGCAACAAACTTACCCAGTATGATTTCGGTGGCACTAATAGGGCTTGTCCAAAGCAAATCAAAAGTACGATTCCTTTTTTCTTCGGAAATCAAACGCATCGTGATCGCTGCAACCGCGAAGATTAATATAAAGTTCACCAAGCTAATATGACCTTTAAAAAGCTGGTCGTGAATATTAGCTCCCGAAACTTGCCCGCGAGACTCTATTGGCAGTCGCCGAGACAGCTCAGCAAAGTTTTGCAATCCACTAAAAAACATAAGTGACCAGATCGCAGTACAAAGTGCTGAGATCACATAAAACAAAGGACTCACAAAAACAGCTTTAACATCTTTGACAACTATTGTTGCTATCGAACGAAAAGAAACCATTTTAAACGCCCTCCTCATTGTTTTGCTCTGAAGCTTGTGTATCTGTGAGCTTGATAAAGATATCTTCAAGATTAATTGAATTAACTTTGGCCTCTAATAAACCGACGTTCTTACTTACAACCTGAGAAAGTATCTCAACCTGAGTATCTTCTTTTCCGTCAAAAGTTATTTGGAATGTATTTCCATTACCGTTACTCAAATGATTAACGTTGATAACTCCATTTAGAGATTGGAGACTCTTAATAAATCCTTCATCACTTTTTTGTGTCTTAACTTCCAAAGACTTGCTTCCTTGCATTTTATCAGAAAGCCCCTCAAGGGTATCTTCAGCTACGATTTTCCCTTTATTGATAATAATAATTCTCTCACAGGTTGCCTGAACCTCAGGTAAAATGTGGGTGGACAGAACAATGGTGTGTTCTCCTCGAAGACCGTTTATCAGATCTCTTACTTCAGCAACCTGCCTCGGATCGAGGCCAACAGTTGGTTCGTCTAATATTAAAATCTCAGGATCGGAGACAAGAGCTTGAGCAATCCCAACTCGTTGGCGGAACCCCTTACTCAAATGGCCAATGATTCTTTTCCGAACTTCGCCCAAATTAGTTTTTTCAATAGCCTTATCAACTAAGGCTTTGATATTTGCTTTTGGAGTGAGTTTTAAATTTGCAACGAAATGTAAATACTCTTCAACTCTCTGATCGAGATAAAGTGGTGGTGTTTCTGGTAGGTACCCAATAATCTTTTTTGTTTCCATGGGATGATCAAATACATCACGCCCCGAAATCAAAACCTCTCCATCTGTGGGCCCAATAAACCCTGTGATGATTTTCATGGTTGTGGTTTTTCCAGCACCGTTGGGACCAAGGAAACCTACAACTTCCCCTTTTTTAACTTGGAAACTAATGTCGTCCACTGCAGCGATGGATCCATAACGCTTAGTTAGGTTACGAATTTCAATCATAAATAGAGCCTCCGTCTATATAATGGAAATGCTATTAGACACTAGCCATTAGTCAAGACATCCGGTCGCTTCTTTGACCCTATTCATAATGGATTACAGGACATTACTGAGCTTAGCTGCGGCGGGTAAAAACCACCGAAAAGCTTGAGTCATTTTTGTAGGTGACCCTTCCCAATCTGTCGCCCTTAATCGGACTCACGTAGCGACACTCTGTACAAATGAACTCAATTTTCTCACCAACCATCGATTCAAGCTTTTTACCTAAACTCGATTCAAGAAGGAATTGGCCGGCAATCTGAAACTCCTCAAGGCTGATCTGCCGCTTTTTTGTGCGTTTTATAATGCCATGACTCCCAGGAAAGTCCTTAGCATGAATCCAATAATCCCAGGCCTTTGCCTTTCGAAGCAGGGCCAAATTATCTTTTCCAGATTTTCCTACATAAAATTGCAGATCATCGGCTATATGACTCTTGCGACCTTTTGCCTGGGTTTCTTTAAAAAGGTCTACTTGAGGACTTTTAAATGACTTTTTAAATGCTTCTATAGACATGCTCTCAAGCTCGTGCCGAAGAGCCTTTTGTCGCTCAATCAGACCCTCAATTTTTTTCACGTTCTTTTTAGCTTTTTCAAAACAGTTTTGCAGATTCCATGGAAAGCTCTCGCCTCGATTAATATATTTTTGTAGGTGATCAGGAATATCTATATGACCCATTTCTTTTAGTTGTTCTCCAGCTTTTTGCCACTCCATGGACTCTAGTTTTGTCAGCTCCTGACCCAATTTTTCGAGGGTTTTTTCTTTTTTCTTATGCTCTTTTTTAAATAGCTTTTCCAGATCCTCTTTACTCGTTGGGACTTCGCCTGACTTTTTTGACTTGGCTGTTTTAAGACCTAAAAAGCTGCTGTTAATCTCCTCAAAACTACGATTCTCTCTTTCAGATGTTTGTCCAGCGCCTTCATCCACAGGTGAAAGTTCTTTTGGTTTCTTCAAATGAATCGCTTTTTCGCCTGCGAAAACAGAAACATTAACTCCATGGGGAAACAGTCTAAACTCAATTCGATATGGATCCTCCATCCCAAAAACCATCTCCAGAAGGCGACCGTATTCATTGACCCGCCTGATACTAAATAGGCGTCTGCCAGCGATATTTGCCTTGAGAAAAAGCCTAAGTGGTGTGCCCTTACCCTTTTGTCTCGCTTTATAATCTGCTTTTTCCACAGCTAACCCCGGTAGCAAGGAGTTTAATACTAAATGCAAATAGTAAAGCTCTGAATTGACGTAGATAGAAAATATCAACCGATCACCATTGTGAACGATATCTTGAACTTGGCCACTAACAAGACTTTGCAGATGTTCTACAATGAGATCAATTTCGTCTATTGATAGAGATTTCAAGCAGTTCTCCCCGGCCTCAGTCTAAAAATTCATTCACAAGGTAAAAATATATTCAACATGACCCGAAAAAAATATTGGGGGATGAATGAGTCAAAAGACTGATTTACTTTATCAAATATTATCGGATTACATCAATTGTGATCTCTTCTCAGATGAATGCGAAAGAGAATTAATTGCTCGCGTTGCCGATGCCTATCTCGAACATCTTCTGGACCAAGGTACCATCGCCGAAAAGTTTATCGCTGAGATTCGTGAAGACATCGAAGAAGAAGCTAGAGCCATGTATTTAAAGAAAACCTATGGCCACTACAGCCTCAAAGAGTACCGCAAAAGCCGAGTCGCTGAATTTGAACCAGCTGAACTCGACCTTCCTAAAAAAGCTCATTAGAACGCACAAGCAGGACCGTTACAGTGGATCACATTACATCGATCCATTTCACCGAACTGACAAGCATTTCTATTTGCTGAGCCCCAACCGCGCTGTTCAATTTGACATGGCTCCATGTTTTTAAATATCGCGGAAGCTGAGCTTTCAGGAATTTCATAACCATTAAGTCCAATACTATATTCGGGAGTACCTTCAGCTGGACAGTCCATATCTTCCTGATCATTATCTGCAGCTAATTCCTCCGCGGTTAACGCTGGAGCCGGTTCAGAGTCACCAAAGCGAGGGTCATCGCTAAAGGTATTACAACTTGCATCCCACTGAGCTCTTTCGTCTCCCGTGAAACTTTCACAGACTTGAGTTCCGAGATCTTTCATAAATTTAATAGCTTCAGTTTCGTCACCGTTAAACATTCCATCTCTAAAAGCTGTTAAACAGCCATCGATATCTTGAACTGGATTTCGAGAACAATCTGAGACCTTAGCGTTTAATGCTGCATTGGCTGCGGCATCACCCGTGTCTGGCTCGGCATCAACGATCTCAGTTTCAGTTTCTGTCACACCAGTTGGTCCAACTTCGGTCATTACAGCATCTTCAGAAGGTACTACAGACACCGAAGCACCACTTAGACTTTGACAAGCCTCATCAGTATTCCAAGCCTCTTCATTTTCAAGTTTTAATTCATCACAACGTTGACGCTCTTCTAACATTGTAATCTGCTCAGCCAACATCGCACACTGGAACCCGAGAGCTTCGGCACGAGCATTGTCGAGATCACAGGCTTGTCTTTTCATTTTCATAATATTAATGGCATCGCCAGCAGCCTCAAAAAGCTCCTTCCGAGATTCCCAACACTTCGGCTCGTCTAGTAAATTAGAAATATCCAACTCAGAACACATTTGCGCCATTCCATCAGCTTCAAAATCAGCGATGATGGTTTCACAATTGTCCATAGCGGTCATATCGGCCTTACATTGGTCGTATTTTTGCTGTGCTGAAAGTGTCGTCTCAGTTTCTCCACCAGGAGTGTTAGCTGGAGCTTCCGGAGTTGTCCCGTTTCTTGCTGCTAAAGCGGCTTCTACGGATGTGATGTTTGAAGGCTGTACAATTTGAATTGATTTATTCTCACCTTCACCAGAAATTTTTGCCAAGAAATCTGCTCGACCAATACTTACACCAGCCCCTTCCTCACCTTGTCGAGCTTCTGTGACCATAATGTAAATATACATACAGGCTTCAAAACAGATACCCTCTACAGCGTATTCGTATGGACTACCTGAGTTTTTATTCTCATCTGAAGGAGAAAGAGTTTTCTTCAGATTCTCAGAAGAAAAACGACGAGAAAAAATAACCGTTTTTTCTACCGCTTTAAGGAGAATATGAACTTTAATATCAGTCGCTATAACTTCGTTGTTTCTATCAACATCGACACCTTCAATTGTTAAACCTTCAATCGCATCAAACAGCTGCTTATTAGCTTCTGAAGAAGGGTCGAACTCTTTGTAGTAAACTTCTCTAACTTTGGCGAGACGATCACTATCATTTTCGAGTTTATTCATTTGGATTTTAGCGAGACGACCAAGGCTTCCCATGCGATCTTCTGGAAGTGGTCTTAGCTTTCCCTTGCCACAAGCGACAAATACGAAGAGAGCACCTAGTAAGAAAGTGATCAACTGAAGAATTCTAGTATTCATTTTTTTCTCCTTAAAATCCATTTGGAGTCACACTCCACCTAACTAAAGAGCAAAGAAAGTGCCATGCAACTAGCTTTTCGAAGCAAAATTAATGGCTTAGGAGCAATTTATGGGCTTTTGAAAAAATAAAGAATTAACCGAAAACCGTGGACTTCAACTTGACGTAGAAAGGTAGACACTTTGACATAATAGGGCTCAAAAATTCTAAATTTTGACTGAAAAATCAGAAGCGGTAGCTTGTACCGAAACGCAAGACTTGACGGTACTGATCCACGAACCACAGAGTTACACCAGGGTCATCGGCGTAATTACTATTTGAAAACCGCACACTCGCAGACCAGGATTTGTAAGAGTAACTCAATGAGGCTGAATTTCCATATGAGTATATCCATGAATCATCGAGATAGTGTGTTGCATAAATCCCAAAAGAGGCCGATAGCCTAAAGCCATAGCCGAGCCTAAATGAGTTACCAAAAGAATAACTGGTTGAGAAGTCAGAGTTAATAGCTTCAGAAGTTGGAGAAAACTCAAAGGTGTTAAAAATATATGATCCGCTTATAGAGTGACTCATACTATAGATTCCACTCCAAAATGGTAGACTCAGAGAGACGCCACCAGAGCCAATTCCGCGGTAACCTTCGTATCGAGCGGTTTCACTTGTTGGTAAAGTGAAGCCACCACTTCCACTTAAAGAATAGGAGTCTTTTTTAGACATCAGAGGAAAAGATAAATTAAGTCCCACATTTGAAATGCCGGCGCTAAAGTCTCTATCATTATCGTCAACCCGGACAAGCCCACCACTTGAGACATATCTCATTCCAAAACCCAAAGAGGCAGAATATTTTTTTAAGAACGTATAAGAACCACTCATTCCCATAGAATGACTGTAAAGCCTTGGTTCAACCTCATCAGCGAAATCCGTAGATAGACCGTATCGAAGGGAAATTCCCCAGTTCTTTTTAGGTTTTTTTGTTTTATTCTTTGCAGAGGTTTTTAAAACCGAAGTGTTACTTTTAGCTGATTTAGGCCTAACGACTTCGTAGGTCTTTTTTCTCCTACGTTTTTTAAGCCGTTTTCTTTTAGCAGCTTGTTTGCTTAGCTTCTTTTTCGAATTAGAAATTCTCTGAAGGCGTTCTATGCGCTTCCTATCAACTTTCGAGCGCCTTTTACTTTTCACTAGGCCTTTTGTATTTTTTTTGACTGACTTCTTTTTGAGAGCCGTTTTCTTTTTGGCAGACTTCTTCTTCGCGGACTTCTTTGCCTTAGACTTTGAAGTCTTAGAGTATTTCTTGAGTTTAGACTCTTTAGACACTCTTTTTATAGCTTTCTCTTTATTGACTTCACTCTTGGGTG
>CAZFYV010000053.1:0-16107 GCA_964523195.1 uncultured Pseudobdellovibrionaceae bacterium | reverse complement strand
GACTGAGTGAAATTGAGCACAACTACGGTCCACAAGTTCATATTCTTAACAACCCCTCCCTTTCAACTTGGTTGGCTCAACTCTCGTCTCCTAAAACCTTTCAACCACAAATAAATAATTTTATTGAGTATATTTATCGTGGATTAGTTCAGACTGTAATTAACAATGAATTTCCAAAAGAAGATGTCTCTTGGCAAACTCGCATGTCTGAAATGCACCCGGGTCACGATCTTTCAACTCAGGTCATCAAACAAAATCAAAAGGCTGTCACTGTTAACTTGGCTCGAGCTGGAACCTACCCTAGTCAAATTTGCTATAACCTTCTCAACTACATTCTTGAGCCTGCGGCAGTAAGACAAGATCACATTCTGGCATCCCGAACGACCAATAAAGAAGAGAAGGTGACAGGAACTGAACTCGGTGCTGCAAAAATAGGTGGCGATGTGGATGACCGTATAGTCATTTTTCCAGACCCTATGGGAGCAACTGGTGGAACTATCGTTCATTCGATCGATTACTATAAAAACCAGATTGAAGGGACCGCAAAAAAGTTTGTAGCTCTACACCTCATCGTGACCCCTGAATATCTTAAAAAAGTAACAGCGGCCCATAAAGACGTGGCCATCTACGCAGTTCGACTAGATCGAGGGCTTTCTTCACCAGATATTTTGAAAACTATTCCAGGAACCCACTGGGACCAGGAAAAAGGCCTTAACGACAAGCAATATATCGTACCTGGAGCCGGTGGACTCGGCGAACTGTTGAACAATACTGAGGTATAAGGTAGAAAATAAGACCTGCTAGAAAGCAAATCACTGACGTTAAAGGTGTAAAATGGAATTAAAGTTATCTAAACTTATCGATGAAGAACAGCTCTCCAAAAGAATCAAAGAAATGGGTGCTGAGATCACAGAGAAGTACAAAGGTGAAGAAGTCATCGCCATTTGTATCCTTAAAGGTTCATTCATGTTTTTTGCCGATTTAATTCGTGAAATTGATCTGGATGTCACTTGTGAATTTTTTGGAGTTTCTAGTTATAAGGGCACATCCTCTTCTGGTGAAGTTCGAGTAACTCTCGACCTGAACCGTACGATTGAAGGAAAACACATTATCATCGTTGAAGATATTGTGGATACGGGCCTCACTATGAATTACTTGAAAAGAACTTTAGAAAGCAGACGACCTAAAAGTCTTAGTACTTGTTCTTTACTATTTAAACCTGAAGCTCTGAAGGAAGAGTGCTCCATCGACACTGTTGGTTTCGAAATCAAAAACCACTTTGTTGTCGGTTATGGTCTCGATTACGAAGGTTACTATAGAAACCTTCCCTACATTGCACAGGCTGAAAATCTCAACTAAACAATTCGATTGAGCTCCGAGAGTATAAAACGACTTTGAATAGGTAGAATTTTTAAAGACCTATAGAAGACTTACAAATCGCGGGCTCGCCATTGCGAAGCTAAAGAACATCACCTAAACCAAAAGAGCTAAGGATTTGACCATTTGCGTTATTTTTAGCTTTTTTTGTTAATTTACAGGGGTTTACCCGGTTTGGTGAGGTATCAAATGGCTCTTAAGACAATTTCGAAAACAATACTATCTGGCTTCTTAGGATTTTCTATCAATGCCACTGCCATGGCCGAGGAAGCACCGGTGACTTCCCAAAGGTTAAGCGTAGAAGGCTCAGTGGAGTCTTCGAATTGGATTCCAGACGACTACGGTATGATCGTCGTTGATGGTGCTGAGGTTTTAGCAGAAGACTTTTACAAACGAATTGGGGTTGTAAATCCATATGCTGATCAACTTCTCTGCCCTAATCCTGAAGAGCACCCATCGGATGAGCAAAATACTGATACTGTTACAAACGCCCCGACCCCAACTCCGACTCCTGAAGTTGATACAGGATCATCAAATCAAGAACCTCCGGCAAACACTGCAGATCGACCTGACCTGAGACTCCCTCCTACTGAAGATGGCGTTACAGCGAGTGACCTAGAACTCTCTAAAGTTTTACCAGAAGAATTAATTTACTATCCAGAATCAATCCAAGCCCCAACTGAGTCTTCACCCCAAGGAGAACAACTCAAAGCCATCTTAAAAGACTTGCTCACTAAAGCACATATTAGAAACCCGACTAGCAAATCTTCAGATAAACTTGCAGAAGACTGCCCTGAAACTTTAGCTGCAGGCGAAACTTGTTTTGAGCATCTCTCTCTAAAGTATCGAACAGCTCGTCGTTGGCTTTTTGGAAACCTTCACCTTGGCCAAACTGAAAATGGAAAGTATTTTGTTAAAGATGTTTATTGTGAAAGAGATTTTTCTGACTCTGATTTTTCTGGCGATCAAGGTACACCTGGGCCAGATCAAATCCCTCATCACACGGTAGTAAACACTGAACATACATGGCCCCAGAGTCGATTTAATCCCGCTTATCCAAAGGAAATCCAGAAAGGTGATTTACACCACTTGTACCCTACAGACAGTCGACACAACTCATCTCGTGGTAATTTTAGATTTGCTGAAGTAACCACTGAGACAAAACAGATGAGTTGTGCCCAAAACAAATACGGTAAGGTCGCAGCGCCACAGGGCATTTCCGCAGACGATTCTATTTTTTATGAGCCTCCAGCTGCCCACAAAGGTAATGTGGCAAGAGCGCTTTTCTATTTCTCTGTTAGGTATGCAATCGAAATCACAGATATCGAAGAGTACTTTTTAAGAAAGTGGCATCGTGAAGATCCAATTGATCAGTTTGAAGTCGAAAGAAATCAAATGATTTTCGAAATCCAAGGCAACCGAAATCCATTTATTGATTTTCCGAACCTAGTGGATGCAATCGAAAACTTCTAGATCTATCCGACTGCCACAGAAGAGCTCATATTCTCTACAAACTTTTGGGTGAAATACTTAGATCTATTTCGCCCAAGTGACTTCGCTTGATAAAGAGCTTGGTCAGCCTGAGAAATCATCAAATGAGGCTTAGCCTTTTTAGAAGCTGTAGGGATATTCACCTGATTCAAAGAGATCGTGGAGGTGACTCCAATGGAAGCTGTTACAGGAATAAGCTTTCCCTCGAACCAAAACCGATGATTGTGAATCTTTGTGCGAATTCGCTCGGCTAAATCCATAGCTCTAGACGGCGAAGAATTTAAAGCAATCACACCAAGCTCTTCTCCACCATATCTGAATGCCACATCGCTGGCTCGAATCTCCGACTGAATTAAAAAAGAAACCTTCTTTAACACAAAGTCGCCTGCTTGATGCCCATATCGATCGTTAATCGCTTTAAAGTGATCAAGATCAAGCAACAGCAAAGCTGCACTTGGGAGAATCTTTGGTTCTAGATTTGAACCTTGCTGTGCAAACAGGTCCTCGATAAACGAATTAAAATATTTGCGATTCTTTAACTGTGTAAGTCCGTCGGTATGGGATTCTTCAATAACTTTATCGAAGTAAAGACCTAACTCCTGAACTTCGTCAGTAAAAAGGTCATCAGAGGTTTTACTACCTCCTGTAGTTCGCAATCGCTCTGCGAGTAATTTAATGGGTCGAAATGCTTGTCGCACAAACACAAACCATATCAAAAACGAAATCAAGCCAGTAAAGAGACAAGCAGTGACAATCAGGTAAGCAGTTTCCCTCAGAGATGCTTCTCCAAAGAGATGACTGTCGCTAAAATTGACTTTGATTTTTTGAGACTTGGGCTCAATAAAAAACGATGAAACGACTCCAGGAAACATCTCGTCTATTTTTGCTTTTATTGCCCCAAGGTCAAAAACAAAAAGCAAAGAAGCCTGATCGCCAATAGAATATGGGAACGATATAAATTCAATCTCACCTTCGCTTTGAATACTTGAAAAGTAAATCGGAGAAAAATTAGTGCTTTGATAAATGCGATCAATATCACCCAGACTCAAGTAATCCACAAATTTAGAAGCGTATGGGGTAATATACTGTTCATCCAACAAAAGAGTGGCTTTCGCCTCTAGTATTTGAGTGACCTCTCTCAACTGAGATTCATCACTTAGGTTATAAATATCTCGATTGTGATTAATAAACTTCGACACACGCATTCGAAGTGCTTTTACCTCCAGATCCAAACGGCTTTCTACCGCCAATCGATTCATTAACTGATTGGTTTCCTGCATCTTCCTATCTTTATCTTCAATGAGTGGAAAAAATAAGAATAGGTTAATGATTTGAACCGAAAGGACCAGCACAACGATGGAAGCAACGACTTTATGTTTTGTAGTAAATTTCTGAAACCAACTCATACCCTAGAATCACATGGGTGTTGGGCTTTTATCTAGGCTATAAGCTATTCTTTTGCAAAATGTTTTCATTTAGAGGTATTACTGACAATTATGCGCCTTTAAATAAGGAATTCTTATATCAAACTAAGACATGGGTTTTCCGTTTTACCTGGCTTTTACAATAGCGCAGGGTGCTTTTACAAACGCCTTCACTTTTTTTTGATAGTGTTTATTTGTTCCCCGGGGAGTTCCCCCTCTCCACTCCCTGGGATGAACATTCACACCCATTCAGATTTGTTTTCCTCCCTTAAAAAAGCCGCTCCAATTGGAGCGGCTTTTAACTTTTTATATCGATTTCAAAAATAAGATAAGCTCAGTCTGGAATAACGAGCTTTTGTCCCACACGAAGGTGGCGAGGATTTGTGATGTCATTAACTTGCTTGAGCTCAGATACCCTGATTCGAAACTTCATAGCGATCTCACTCAGAGTATCTCCTCTATGAACTCGATAAGTTCGACCTTTGGAAGAGACGACTTTAGGGGCCGTCGCTAACCAAGTCATTGCAACTTCCACATTGTCTTCAGGAATTCGTATATAGCTACCCTTAGGAATCTTGAAATAACCTTTTCTAACCCGGTAAGACAAATGTGGATTGAATACGCGAGCCATTTCTCGATCGCCATTAAACCATTTAATGACCTGGGCCCATGGTAAATACCTGTCTAGCTCTAGCTTTGACTTCCTGAGTTTCTTACTCAGCTTCACTTCACCAAGATATTGTTCTGCTTCTTTTTCAACTTCCAAGGCGGCAACAAAGCTTGCATAAAAGTTCTCTGATGCAAAACCAAAGCGCCTAGCTCGAGATCGCTTAATGATTTCAGTTAAGTCACTAGTACCCAGGCGGCGAACTATGCGTCGTAATCCGTATGCTCCGTGGTTGTAGGCTGTTAAAGCCAAGGGCCAATTACCAAGCATTGAATAGTTTTTCTTTAATATTGTGGCCGCAGCCTCAGTAGCCTTAAAAGGGTCATTTCTTTCATCAACTCGAGAGTTCACCTTTAATCGGTATTCGCGACCTGTACGAGGCATAATTTGCCAAATTCCACTGGCTCCCACTCTAGATCTTGCAAAAATATTAAATGAACTTTCAACAAAAGGGAGACGAGTGAGTTCGACCGGCAGGCCCTGCTCTTGAAAATGTTTTTCCATTTCTTCAAGATATCTACCTGAATAAAAAATTCCTTGAACAAAGCGATCTTTTTGTCCGAGCTGAAAACGAATTCTGTTTTTTCGAGCAGCTCTTTTAAACTTGTTTTTACCCTCAACCGTCTCAAACATTTTCCAATAGCGAAGGTCATCTCCACTTAAAGTTGATGGGTCTTTTACCTTTGAAATTCGTCGAATAATGCGTTCAGCTTTTTTCTTAGCGTCTCTAACCATTTGACGCTTCTTCTTCTTTTTCATTCGCTCAGACATTGAGGAATTCAATATCGAGCTGAAATCGACACTTTCATAAACCAATTGGACGTGTTTAGTGTCGTGTATCAAACCTTGATAGGTTGTAAATTCAGAATAAATACGTTTCCAAAAATCAACACGAACTCTCATTTCCGGGTCTGGAATAAATGTGGCATCTGAATATCCAAGACTTCCCTGCGATAGCTCCGAATAGTCCGGAGAGATCCAAGGCTTCTCTTCAGAAACAAAATTTTGTTCCATATTTTGGTGTGTAACTAAAAAGTCTCGCCAATTTGATTGGGCGTCAAAAGAAACAAAGCTAAAAGTAGCTACAAGAATAAAAATGAAAAAAGGGTGACCTATTATGATACACCTCCATCAACTAAGATTACTGCCATTTTATCAAACATTTTTCTAATTCGCGATATCGAAGCATTTCCATTGTAAATAAAGACAAACACAATCTGACTTCCATCAGAACGTCCTGCATATCCACCAAGGCCCGCAACCCCGTTCAGAAGGCCCGTTTTAGCCCTCACCCACCTTTGAGCTGCAGTATTTTTCATGCGGTTTTTAAGAGTTCCATCAACACCCGCTATGGGCAAAGCCGCTAGAAATTCGGGATATATTGTGAAACGTTTGCGGATTTCAACAAGCATTCGAGAAAGCTGTGCTGGCGTAAATTTGTTTTCTGTAGAAAGGCCAGAAGCGTTTTTGAACATGTATTGCCCCTTTCCCAGACCATATTTTTGTAGCGAATCGTTCACCAGTTGAATTCCTCTGGCCATGGTTCCCGGTTTTGAGACAAAATCGGCAGCCAGATTTTTGGTGAGTGTTTCTGCAACAAAGTTATTAGAAAACTTTTGCATGTCAGAAACCATTTGTCGCAAAGGCTTGCTTTCATTCTTTGCCAAGAGGCGGGCCTGATTAGGTGTTGTACCTTTACGGATTGCGCCCCTAAGGATGATTCCTCGCTGGCGCATAAATTCTTTGAAGTTATAACCAGTCCAAATCTCTGGTTGAGTGATATTTTTGTAAATGACCTGCTCTTTGGCTCCCATTCCGATTGAGCCAGAAACTTCTATCTTATCTCCAACACCCGTTGAGCTCACCATTCTTCTTACGGATATCGATGAGCGCCCCGAGTTTTTAGTGATAGAGCGATTGTCCAATTGAATATAATCATTTTCAGGATCTATAATGACACGTGCAGGATCACCGACTTTTAAACCCGGACGCACATAAACATTAATAGAGTTCCAATTGAATGAGAGTGCGCCAATAGGAGCATCGTAAGCTCGATCTACTCGAGATGTGGTCCTTCCGGCAGTATATCTAATCGTATCGAACTTCGAATCATCGACAATTAAGTCTCCTTGTATTGCGCGAATGCCTGTACGCCTCAATTCGTTGACCAAAAACCACATTTTTTCAGAAACAAATCCAGGGTCACCGCCCCCTTTCAAATAAAGGTTACCTCGAAGAACTCCATTTACTATTGAGTTTTCCGCTAAGACCTGGGTTTCAAAAACAACATTGGGAGAAAAGCGATCAAGTGCACCAAGTGCTGTTGCTAACTTACTCAAAGACGCAGGCACATAAAGTTTACTCCCATTCTGCTCAAAGATTGGGACCAATTGAGCACCCCTCACTTCCCCGACCCAAACACCAAGACTGGCTCGGTTTTGTCTCTCTTTTTTGATGAGGTTCTGTAGGTCTTTTTTAACGAGTGAATGCCATGCCGGAGTCTGCCCAAAAGCCGTTGCAGAAGCCAGAAGTCCAACACTAACAAATACAAAATATAAATATAGAGCTCTATTAATCATGCAGAGATTATAAGCCAATATCTCGATCCTTTTCATCAATTACCAAAACTTAGAATGGAGCGATTATATTGCGCGTTAATAACCTGTGCAAATTCGCTTCACAAATTTTATAGTGATTTACATGGGAGTCTTTTACAAAAATTTAAGCGTCTTAATGTTGATACTTACAGCCGGCTGTTCTTGGAACAAAATCGAATCCAGTGCTCAAAACGAACTTGTCATTGGACTGGGAGCTTCAGCCCAAACTATGGACCCAAGGTTTACAACCGACGCTACAGGGCAAAGACTTACAAATTTAATTTTTCAATCCCTTGTTAAGGTAGGTCCCGATCATGAAATCACCGGCGATGCCGCCGACTCTTGGACTTTAGACGGAAATAATTACGTTTTTACAATCGAGGAACCACCTAAGTTTCACAATGGAAAACCAGTTTCCCCGGAGGACATAAAATACAGCTTTGATTTTTACCAAAGCAAAAAGAGTCCTTTCGCCACCATGTTCAAGGCCATCGAGAATGTCATAGTCAGCAAAAAAAATAACAAACTTGTCATAAAGTTAATAATGAATGAGTTTTCCGCTCCATTTCTAAACGATTTAGAGCGAATAAAAATTCTTCCAAAAGATGAAATTCTTAAAGACCCAGAGTCTTTTGCGAGTAGCCCCATTGGCAGTGGCCCTTTCAAGATAAAAAATGTTACGCCTCAAGAGTATCTCTTGGAACGCATCGACCATTCACCAGAAAGCACTAAAGCAAGATATCTTCGAATGAAGATCATTAGAGATGACAACACGAGATTTCAAAAACTCATCAAAGGTGAAATCGATATTATTCAAAACAATCTACCTTTTGATAAAGTACATTACATTTCAAAACGCGATGATTTTAGGGTTATGACCGCTGTGGGCCCTTCAATGACCTATCTTCTGATTAACCATCGAGATCCCATACTCAAAAATCTAGAAATCAGAAGAGCGATTCAAATGTCGTTAAACATTGACGAACTCATTACCCATAAACATAGGAACTATACATTACCAGCAACAAGTATACTTACCCCTGGTAACTACTTTTTTAATAGCGACCTGATGCGAACTAACTTCGACCCCTCAGAAGCTCAAAAGCTCGTTGAGCGCCAGGGATTTAAAAAGCTAAACATTGAACTTAAAACATCTTCATCGCCTTCATCAGTAGAAAATGCAAAGGTCTTAAGTTTTTTATTAAAGAAGGCAGGTATCAATTTAAAACTTAAAAGCTACGAGTGGGGCCTTTACTATGATGATGTAAAAAATGGTCGCTTCCAGATGGCACTTATGAAATGGATCGGAGCCATCGACCCAGACATTTATCGACTCACGCTTCATTCTGAAATGACACCTCCCGGAAGAAATCGCGGGCACTACAAAAATGTCGAATTGGACAAGCTTGTGGATAAAGGTGTTAAGACCAAAGACAAATCCAAAAGAAAACAGATTTATGATCGAGTTCAAGAAATCGCCTATGGTGAACTCGCAACTATCCCACTTTGGTATGAAAAACAGATTTATGTCTTAGGACCAAAGATCCAAAACTTTTATCCACCTAAATCAGGCGACTTCTCCGGAATTGCAGAGGCAAGTCTGCGCCCACCTAAATAAGGCGGGGTTCTTGTCTATTAGTGGACCTCCATCTTTCCAGCTGTTAACATTATAGACTGTGAAAAAGCGTGAGTGGTTGCTAGTTTTAGTTCCTCTGTTTCTTACTTGGGGAATCGATCGAATAACAAAATACTTTGCTGTTGATATTACGGGCATCAATTTCTATGGTCCTTTTGGATTAGTATTACATCATAACCATGGCGCTATGCTTGGTCTGTTTTCAGATCTTCCACCGGTATTAAGAATTGTTTCACTTTCAACAGGTGGTGCATTTTTACTTTTTTCTTTTGGGGTAATTCAATATCTTCTGCCAATAAAGTCTCTGCTGCTAAGAACAGGGATGTCTATATTGTTAGGCGGAATCCTCGGAAACGTAACTGACAGAATCATTTGGGGATATGTCGTAGACTTTTTAATTTTAGGAAGTCCCGAATTTAAAACTCCCGCATTCAATATGGCCGATGCCCTTCAATGGGTAGGTTATGCAATGATTGTTCTTGCCCTTATAAGAGAGAGCGAGATTCTTTGGCCGGCTAATAACGCCAGGAAACAGTATTGGGTCAATCCGAAGTTTCAGCTACGATATTGTTTCACACTTATGGGAGTTGGTGCCGGGTTTTCTGTTATTGCAGCCGTTTATTCATACACATTCTTACGGGTAACAATCATCGATCTTGTAGGAAACAACCAAAAACTTCTCGATCAATTTTTAATTCCATTTGTCCTGACTTTTATTCTTGTAAGCTTATTCTTTATTGCGATTTTGTTCTTACTCGGAAGAATTCTATCACACAGAACTGCTGGACCACTCTATGCCTTCGAACGTTTTTTAGATGATTTAATGGCAGGCAAGATCAGACCTTTAAAACTTCGGGCTGGTGATGAATTTAAACATCTAGAGGATATAGCTAAAGATCTTTCCGAAAAAATCAAAGATTGGAAAGTGGATCATGGTGAACAGGTTGAAGAATCTAAAGAACCCGTTACAGATCCTGGCATCGACAATAAAGCTCTTGAAAAAATGGATCCCACTTAAATCGCAACAATACAGGACTCTTTAAAAGCCTATTTGAATATCTTTAATTTTTTCTAAGTAAAAACGCTTAGGAAACTCTGTTTTTCCGTCATTAGCTACTAAAAAGTCGCCATTCAGGCTTCTAACAAGCCCTTCAGGCTTTACGGTTCGAGAGGTTCCTGGTTTAGAGCCACCCATATAAATCATCTCAACATCTTCACCTGCTTCAAGCGCCCTAATCAATCTTTCCCACTTTGGCTCAACTGTAAGGCCACCTTTCGAGAATCGCTGCCAAGTTAACTTACCACCTTGCTTGTTTAACACCTCTCCCAGTGGAGTCATTGGACCCATGCGGTTCATACATTCAATTGCAACTTCAAGACAAGCTCGAGCGTCGTCTCCAGCTCTATGAGCGGTTCCCTGCTCCAACTTTAAATATTTAATCAAGGTCTGAAGCCTGTGATTAGGACTCGTCGGAATCACCTTTCGAGAAAGTAAACTTGAACAAATCACAGGCATCTCTGAAAGGTTCAAATCTACATTTTCAATTTCAGGCGCTAGAAAGCCCAAATCAAAAGGAGCGTGGTGAGCAACACAAATTGAGTCAGAGATAAAGTCAGTAAAACTACCAATAACATCTTTAATAGCGGGTTGATCCACCACCATCTCATTCGTTATTCCGTGTATTTTTATCACTGTCTCCGACATCTGATGAGTCGGTTTTACTAAAGTTTCGTAACGATCTACGATCTCTCCATTTTTCCACTTTACTGCACCAATTTCACAGACTTCGGCAGAATAGGGGTATTTGCCAGTGGTCTCGGTATCAAAACCTACGAAGGTAAACTCACCCCATGCTTTCTCTAAATCTATATTACTCAATGATTTCCATCCTTTATATTATTACCGAAAAGACGTGGACACTGCCCATTTTCAGTGCAAGATTTAATTTGTTTTAGAACCATTTGTGCTCCTTGTAAAGCGACCATTAGATGAAGATTCTACTTTTAAGAGGCCTAAATACCTACGGCGATGACAATATGAGACTAGGCTGGTTTAACTTCGGTGACTGGTACACTCCCATGGAAACCGCTTTGAAGCGCAAAGGTTTCACCGTTCATTCCATTCGCAATATGGGCTTCGAATCTTTTGAGTCTCAAGCGACTCGAGCTGAAAATGCTATTCTCCAGTTCGACCCCGACTCGAAAGAACGAAACTTGATTCTATTGGGTCACAGCACCGGTGGCCTCATTGCAAGAATTCTTGCGCACCAGCCACAACTTACACATCGAATTCATAGTATAATTAGTTTGGCGACTCCTCATAAGGGAACTCCTGCAGCCCAAAATGCACTGGACTGGGTCGACTCTGGAAACGCTCGACTCAAAGTTTTTAAAATCGCCAACTACGATTTAAAGCAACGAAAAGATGTACTCAAACAGTATTCAAAAGACTTTATGGAGCAATTCAATCAAACCTATACCGATCTATACGGCATAAACTACCAGCATGTTTTGTTTACAAGTGAACCAGATGGTCTTTCAGTCCCACTATATCTCTTAAAAAAGTACAAACCAAGTTTGTTGAACTCATCTGACGGTTTGATCCCAGCTGAAAGTCAGATCTATGGAGATGAAATAGGACGATTTTCATTGGATCATTTTGGAAGCTTCGGCTACTTTCTCCAGGCCTCAAAGAAGCGTAGAAATGCCGGATTACGGGAGTTTCAAAGACTTATAGACCGACTCACAACCCATCTACAAAAAAGTATGTAAATAGTTGGTAAAACACCCTTTTTCAGTAGCAAATCTTAATTTTTCAGCGAAAAACAGGTAGAATTAAATTACAAACAAAAGAACTAACTTATGCACTTATTTGAATCAAAATTTTTAAAGCCGATTCTATCTCTTTTAAATTGGAGAATCTTTCTTCAATTTGTCTTTTTAGCGAGTTTGTTGTCGATTGTTCCCAATATTAGCTCTGCGAAAGACCCCAAGTATAATACAAACCCATTAACTGCTGAGGCACGGATCGAGCCGGCAAAAGTCGCGCCAGGGGCAAATGCGAATTTGGTTATTGATATTCAATTGGATCCACCATTTATTGCTTACGCCGATCAATTTAAAATAACATTTTCCGAGCACTTACCTACACATTTTTCACCCATTCAAATTTCACCATTGGTTGAATTTAAAGACGTGGTATCAAAAAAAATGAAACAGGGCCTGAAGGAAAAAGGTCAGATCACTTCAATCTTAGAATTTGAAGTTGATAAAAAAATGAAATCCGGCGGTTTCGTTTCTCTTCGGTATCAAGCCTGTACAGAAAAGTTTTGTCTCTTTCCAAAAACGATCAAACTACCCCTGAAATATTCTTTGGTTGACCAGGATAACTACTACGACCAACCAAAATCTGCTTCCAGCTCACCTGGCCCAAAAAAAGTATCAGGAGCTTATGATGCTCGTTTTGCTGAAGCACTTGAAAAGGGATTACCTTTTGTTTTCTTGCTCGTATTTTTCTTTGGCTTTTTAACATCTCTTACCCCTTGCGTGTATCCGATGATCCCCATCACGCTTGCAATTTTAGGAGCTAGGTCAAAAGGTCAAACTCGTTTGAAAGGCTTTTTTATAAGTCTCGTTTATGTCTTAGGAATAGCAACAACCTATACAATTTTAGGAGTAATTGCTGCATCAACCGGATCGATGTTCGGTAGCTTGCTAGGAAACGTATACGCGGTATCGGCGATTGCCCTACTCTTTTTCATAATGGGTCTGAGTATTATGGGAGCATTTGAGATTCAAGTCCCAGATAAATTCACTCAACGTTTAAACAACTCTAAAGATGGTGGTTTTTTTATTCCCTTTGTGAGTGGAGTTGTTGCAGGAGTTGTTGCTAGCCCCTGTGTTGGGCCTGTTCTTTTTAGCATTCTCGCTTTTATCTCTCAAACCCAAGATCTGGTTTTAGGAGCTTCACTTCTATTCACCTTTGCCCTTGGACTCGGTGTTCTTTTCATCGTACTTGGAACCTTTAGCCACTTGATTAATAAAATTCCGAAGTCAGGCCCGTGGATGGAGTCTATCAAGATTATTTTTGGTGTAGCTATGTTCTCCACGGCCCTTTACTTTATCCATCCCATCTACCCAGAATGGCTGTGGAATTTGATAACTGGGTTTATGCTCTTAGGACTTTCGTCGGTTTATGGAGCATTCGACAAAGTCTCCAATAAGAATGGATTCGCCAAACTCAAAAAAGGAATAATGGTGGGTGTGCTAGCCATTGGACTAGCCTTTATCTTTAAAAGCATCTATCCATTTAGCAAAATGACAGCTTTCAACCCAGATATGAACACCCCTAAGTCAACAGCTTCAGCGGAGGGAATCAACTGGAAAAAGTATTCTGAGGACCTTATAGCACAGGCAAAAAAGGACAAACGTCCAGTGTTCATCGACTTTTATGCCGACTGGTGCGCCGCTTGCGTCCAAATGGTGAATTCGACGTTTAAAGATCAGAAAGTGGTCGAAGCGACAAAACGTTTCGTAAGCATAAAAGTAGACAATACTAATTCTAATCCTGTTGGGGACAAAGCCCTATCAGATTATGGAGTCGTCTCCCTGCCCACATTTATTTTCATAGATTCTAATGGGAATATTAGAGACGACTTATCTTTGCGAGAGTTTGAAGATGCAGAAAGCTTTCTCGCGCGACTCAATAAAGTAAAGTAACTAGACCTTTTCGGATTAATTGCTCCTGATTAATAGCAACCGATTAATTGCCTCTGAGACGATCTATTTCTCTCTGAGCGTCCTTAAGTAAATTGGCAAAATTAAGTAATTGCCCTTCTTTTTCAGATAAAATGCGCTGAAGAGTGGTCAATCTATTCTCAAAGTTTCGAATGACCATGTTTTGACGATCTAAAAGATCTTCAATTTTACTATCATTAAGCTTTCGCTCGTTTATTTTGCTATTCATAGCTGCAAAACTCTTATGAAACTCTTCATACAGTTTCTTTTGAAACTCATCAATTCTTGCAAAATCCTTGGATAATCTCTCTAATTTGTGAAAATTTGTTTTAATCGCCTCAGCGGACTGACTTGAGAGCTTCGAAATTTTTTCGTCAAAGGCGTCCTGACGTTTCTGAGTCATCTTGAGTTGCTGTTTTATTTCATTAATATCTAATTGTTGGAAGCCAATGGAGTTTTCAGACCACTGAGGTGTCGAATTTTGTCGCTTTTGTGTCGGTTCAGGTGAGTTTGTGTCTTGTTGAGGTTTAAAAAGGCGTGGATCTAATTCTCGATGCATAACTTTCCTCACATTTTATAGAAACAATCTAAAATTTTTCTGGACTGAAAATTCAATTCTCTCGATCTTTAATACATGGCCGGTGTACAACATTTTGCAAAACATCTTCTTTATCTCAAACCTGATCAAAATGCTGCTCGGTTAGCACTATACCATTACTTTGTTAATCATTGCCAACCTAATCAACAAATCGACGAAAATTTAATTCAGCAGTTTATTTTTCGATGCCTATCCTTTGAACACTGGCAGGCGAATAAATCTGAATTGGATCAAGAATTAAGAATGGCATTGAAGTCTTACGGAGAATCTCACGGGCTTTCTTTTTCTTTCGATGAATTAGAAATGCCTAATCAAGTTCAGGTTGTTTCTGTTGAACATCCAGAACATATGCATGAAATTATCTCTGAAAGAGTCAAGGCATCGTCTAATCAGTTCCAAATTTTTAGAGACCGCGATGGCCGATTTATAAGTGTCGAACTCATTCCAGATGGTGGCTTAATCGTTTCAACTTTACCATCTTTAGCACGAGTTAGAGGCAATCAACTCCTACCTCTCATAGAAGATTTGAAATTGATTTATGATCAAAACCTTCAATTGAGCACGGGAGTTTCTCAACATTTAGAAATCAATCCGTTTTTAAGTGCAAAATTTACCATGGGGCCTGATGGATGCAGAGGACGCTTAGTTAGAGGGTATACCTTTCAAAAAGCCGGTTCTTTTGAAGGTGGTGGATTGAATAGATTTCCAACCTTGTTCTACCCGGTTAAGCGCCTAGAACAGTTCTTTATTAACAGAAAATCAGACCCGATGTATATCGAACTCGTTCAAGTTCTCGAAAAGGCTGTAGAATTGGTTCGAAACCAACATCCTGAAGCTCACAAGTTTGCTAAAGCCGCTTACGAGCGCGGAAAACTGGCATTAGAGCAAATTTTTCCTGATGACAATCTCGTTCGTTTATTGATAAATAGTCTCGAAATCGCAGTGAAAAGTCCAAAAACAGCGATGAATTCACCTTTAATAAATGAGTCGAGTCAGACATGGCCAGAACATCAAATTCAAAGAAACAGTCCGGACGTTCAAAGTCCAGTCGCCCCTCAACAAAGAGGGCAAATGATAAGTCCCCTCGTGGAAAGAGTTCCTCTAAGAAAACGACCTCCAGAGGGACAAATTTAAAGTCTGAAAAAGTTCGACTCAATAAATTTATTGCTGACTCAGGCATTGCCAGTCGCCGCAAAGCCGATGAGCTAATAGATGAAGGTTTGGTCAAAGTTAATGGCCGAACGGTCTATGAACTCGGAATCAAAGTTAATCCAAAAGAAGATACTATTGTCGTCAAAGGGAAGGTTATTAAACCTCAAACTCAAAAAGTCTATGCTATGTTTTTTAAACCTAAAAATGTAGTGACTTCCATGAGTGACCCTCAAGGGCGTCCAACTGTTTCAGATTTTTTTAGTAAATTCCCTGTCAGGGTCTTCCCTGTAGGTCGTTTAGATTGGGATACCGAAGGATTGTTACTAATGACAAACGATGGTGAGTTTGCCCAGTCAGTTTCCCACCCAAAAGAAGAAGTTCCTAAAACCTATCTTGCAAAACTGAGTGGAAAACCAACCAGTGAACAA